>NZ_JACJPW010000018.1 GCF_014696265.1 Aerosakkonema funiforme FACHB-1375
GCAGAAAAGGATTGAGCAGACTAAAAAGAAGGGAAAACGATTAAATATATGTGGTTTGTTAGAACTAGGCCAAAGCTTTGAATATGGGCTATCTTTAAAAAGTTTTAGAAGCGAGAGTTATATAAAATTGATAGATTGGCAAGCATCGCAAGCTGAACAGAGGTTAAAGGAAACAGGAAAAATAACTGTGGTAGTTCAAGATGGAGGTTCTCCCCATATTAGTAAATTAACTAAAGCTAACTATGAACGATGGCGTCACCAGGGGTTATATATATTTTTATTACCTAGTTATTCGCCAGAATTGAATCACATTGAAATCGAATGGCAAAGGATTAAGGAAGATGAATTAGCTGGTCAAATGTTTGAAGATGAATATGAGTTATCTATGGCAGTGATATCAGCCATAGAATCTCGACAAGCCAGAAATGGGTTAGCAGTCAAAAGGTATCATTTTACTAGAGAAATAATTTAGCAGGGCGGTTGTTTTTGTAATTATTTTTAACACCAGTTCTCGTTTATTTACTGGTGATAATTTCTTGTCTTGAGGGGGCGAGTACTGTTCGCAAAAATCCCAAAAATTAACACCCTATCGAGTCTTGCAAGTTCAAAAGCTTACCAAGAATTCCAGCTAAGCCGTCATTTATATACTTCATTTGTACTAATTGTGCCGATGCACGATATGCCTACGGCACGCTGTGCGAAGGCACTCCTGCAAGTGCCTTAACAAAAGTTCATACAGTGTCGATTACTTTTGTCCGACTACTTACAATCAGCAATACATCGTCACCGCCAATGGTGATAATTTCAAAGGGATGAATGACAGCACCATTTCTGTGTTGATGTTCTTTTCCACTTAAACCATTTAATTTATGAGGTTTTAAGTGTTGGAGAGCTTCATAAACTGAACTTTCGGTTGCCTCGAAAATATCTTCGCTAAACTGAGCGTAATCCGCTGGAGTTTTAATCTTTTGGATGTAGCCACCCATATTGTTTCCATCAGCATAAATGTATGCAACAAATCCATTGCTAGCATTGCCGATCTCTGTTAGCGATCGCGCTTGTTGAATTCCGCTATCGCTAAAACCTGCGTAATATTTTCGCCTGAGTAAAAACCGCTCAAACTTTTTGACCCAACTTTCTACTTCTCCGGTTTGCCATTCAAGTTTTGTGCGTTCGTACCATTCTCGTTCTTGTTCTTTTTTCGAGATTTGACCTATTATTCGCTTACGCGCTAATGCTTCCGAAAACCAAGGTTCGTTGGGAAGTTCAGTAGCATGAAAAATAGCAGAACGGCAATCGCCTTCATCCCTTTTCAAGTAAGGATGAGTTTCAAACATTGGTGGGTGGCGACGACTGGGACGTTCCGAACCGGGTAAATCGTTACCGCTGCGTCGGTGGTTAAATTGTGCCGCTAATTTACCTGCTAATTCATTAAAACTTTTACGATTTTCAAATAATTCTGCCTTATCTTCTTCCGATTCTGGGCGACCGAAATAAGCTTCTACTAAAGGTTCGTGGCACTTTTGTTTGTACCATTCTAACCAGGGAATTTCTTCAATTGGATCGCGCAGCAAACCAAAGCGCAGTTCTAGTAATTTAAAGGTATCTCCCACTGCACAAGAGTTAGCTGTGAGAGTTTGTTCGGTATAACGCCGTTCAATAGCATTCGCTAAATGGTGGACGTAAGCAGCAGGACAAAATGCCAGAATATTGCCACCCGTTGAATAGATTATCAGTTGTGGGATAAGAGCATCTGAAAGCTTGAGATTATCTGCATCAGCGGGAAAGCAGTTATCTAACCACTCTTTCACTTGTTCGCAGTGTGCTGTGTAACGGCGAGACTCTGGCAGTTTTCCGAAAAAAGCAGGTAAGTCGATAAGATTGATTCGATCGAGTAGTGCGGAAGCACCCCGGATATCTTGCAGCTTAGCGGCTTCAAAAACGTAACCTTTTATTTTGGTAGCACCCCCGTAAACTAAGCCAATACGAGTATTCCACGCTTGAGGATTTTCCTGTTGCAAGCCTTCAAAGGTTTGACGTAGTTTTTCGGCGGTGTCTGGAAACTTCAGGTTATCGATTTTTTGCGCTTGTTCTAGAAATGGTTGAATTGCAGCTGGAATACTTTTTCCTTCTTTGAGAGCCTGTCTAATTGTCTGCAACTCAGAGAGATCGAACTGAGGTTTGGGTCGCTCGCCCCAAGCGAGACACCAGGCGATTCCTATCGAAAGCTTCGTTGATATTGTCATCATACCATTGTGCAAGGTTTTCACCGTAAAGGACTTTTTCGTAAATTTAGGTAATGCTACCCAAACTCTTTGCTCTATTTTGACACACCTATGGAAGACCCCCGTTCCAATTAACCGACTAGACTGGTTGCCAAGTTCGGATTTTGCACCTGCTTATAAAGCCCGCCAGCGATTCAAATCGCTGGCTAATAGCAAAAGTCGTCTTTAGACGACTGGTTAAAGAATACCAGTCTACTTTAGTAGACTTGAGCTATCAGCCTGGGGTTTGAACCCCAGGCGGGGTTACAACAAAAATCCAAAAATTCCCCGCAAGGGGATTGAAACTCGCTCTCTCGATGATTGCTGAATCTTGAGTCAGTTTTCAATACTTCCCCGCAAGGGGACGAAAACCTCAAAACTGTTACACAGTGCTTATTGCTAAGTAAACCAACGATCGGCTACTACCACTTGCTGAAAAAAGGACAGTAGCTTATGAAAGCTTTGTTCTGGTGTGTCGGCTTATTCCCCAAATGGGGACGGAAAGATTACGAACTTGCGATCGCTCCTTGCTGCAATTCTCTCACCACCCGTTCCAATTCCGCCACCATCCAACTGCTACTCAACTGGCGGTAAATCTGCAATTGTTCTTGATAAAGCCATAACACCCCTTCCTTACCGCCTCGGAAATAATGCCAAATTTCCTCGCCCGATCGCCTAAAATTAACTAAAATAGTCCGCGCATTGTGCAACTTATCCGCCAGCATCACGCGCTGCACTGGCGGACAAGCATCCCGTAACTGTTGGAGATATTGCTGTTTGTGTTCTTTCCAAGTTGGATATAAACTCGGTTCTGGCTCGGTGCAACCTTCTATAATATGGAAAACGCGATCGCCAAATCGCTGCAAAATTTCCGTTCTCGTTACTTCTCCCCCTCGGTCTTCCAGCGCATCGTGCAATAAAGCGGAAATTGCCTCATCTTCATCTCCCCCATCTTCCAACACCAATGCCGCCACGCTCAACAAATGGGCAATATAAGGAGTACCCGCGATCTTCCGTTGTTGGTCGTTATGAAGTTGCGCCGCATATACCAACGCTTCCTGAAAACGCGAAGTTAAAATTGTCAAACACTGTTCATTCTTCATAATTTTTCCATTCTTGTTCGACTTCTCTCGTCGCCTGTTCTCGTAATTCCACAGGGAGGAGAATTTCTACATTCGGTCGCCACGCACGCAAGCGCTGCATTACGTTAGGATCGCCTTGGCGATATTGCGCTTGGTAATAAGCATCTTGGGGAGAACGCTTGCGCCAAATATTTAAGATCTTTTGTTGTTGTTCTCCCTTTAAGTTCTGCCGAATTAATCGTTCTACTTCCTGATATGCCACTCGCGCAAAGGTAGCATGGCGCATAGTATTGCGGATGTAGCGATTATCCCATTCGCGATCGAACCTCAATAGTAGCAGTTGTGCGGGTTGATAGTAATCAAAACCCCAAACTTCTGCGATCGCTAATTGGATATCATCGGGAGTAGGCAGAGTATTCCTTTGATATCGCCGTTTCAGCGCCACTGGAACTTGTGAATCTTCCCAACTCAAAGGGAGCGAATTTTGAATGCGATCGAGCCGATAATTGCGAAAATCTAATTTTCCCGATTCGTCTTGCGGAATTTCGCCAAACCCACACAAATACGGCCCTCTCTGATAATAATAAATGCAAATCGGATAAACTACCACCGACAAAGTTGTTTGCCATACCGCACTTTCATAAGTTAACAAAATCGGCGGTATAACCTCTTTTTGCCAAAGTTCCCGCAGTTGTGCTTGCCATTCCTCCACGCGATCGATCGAGTCTGGCGGAATCACATATTCCAGATGGATAAAAAAGCGCTGCTGACCATTCAATCGCACCGAAAGATTATCTGCGATCGCCGCCAAATCCGGTTGCGTGAGAAAATCTAAATTGTAAGCTACCAGACGAGAATCTGTTTTTTGGATCGAACTCGGCGTCGGTGGATATTTGCTCACCCGATAATAGCGATTTCCTTGGCGTTTCAGCCACCCGATTTCTATCAAAACTTGCAAATCGCCATAAAGCGATCGCCTTGTCAAGCCAAACAAACGAGTATCGTGCAACAATTCTTTAAGGTTATCCGGTAACAAGTGATGTTCCCGCAAAGATTGTTCAAACGATCGCTCTTTTTCCCGTACTTCCGGCTTCCCTAATTCCCCTTTCCACTTTGACTGAGTTAAGTTGAAATCAGAGCCAAATAACCAAGCAGCAACAGTTTTCGCACAACGGCATTTAGGGTCGTGCAGTGGCGGAATTTCTTCTTCTTTAGTATGAGTGGTAGTAAAAAAAGCATCTCGCCATTCAGGATAAGTAAAATTTTCCGGCAAATTTAACTTAATGCCGGCTTCCCCATACAGAAAGTGCAGCCACACCCACAACCGCACCGCCTGTAGCAATCTTTGTTTTAAATCTCCCCGCGCCAGCCATTGCAGCAGTTCCACGCGAGGAGGTTCATTCCAAAAGGGGTTGACCGTTTCCAAGCTACTCTCCCGATTTCAGCGATTCGCCTTCCTTTCTAAGTATGCCTCATCTTGGAAGCTGGTGCTTCCACCCGTTTGATAGAGTAGCAATAACTCATTCAACCTATTATTTAATGTCAGCCATTCAATTACAACTGTTTCGGGAGCAAACTCAGTCAGGTCTGACCTACCAACACCTGCACATCCAAATCAACACACAGGATGGACTGATTGTACCAGCCGACCTGAAAAATTTATTCCTACCGGAGGAAATGGTATGGAGTCAAGGCGTTGTCATTGAAGGAAAAGCGCCAATTTGGTTGTACGCCTATTTAGTTCACGCTTGTCACCCCGCCGCTTGGGTAGCTTGCTTCGACCCCCGCTTAGGAGAACCAACACCTCAGTCAGGAGGTGCGGTAGTCATCGCTACCCACACTCGCGAAGTTGCACTCGGAGAAGTTCTCAAAGTCAATTTACCCGCAGCCATATTTCGCAAAACAACAGGTACGTAGCAGTAGGGTGTGTTACGCACGGACGAGAAATTGAGTATGGCAACCAAAAATTAAATTGCCGTGCCTAACGCACCCTACTGTTTCCAAAAAACGCAACAAAACAAAAGGAATAAAAATGAATACGATAACTTTACAAAAACAAGTTGAACTGCAAGTCACCGAACTAAAAACCGAAATGGGAATTTATCAAACTCTGGCAATTAACTTAGTAATGTTTCGGGAATTGATAAAAACTGATGTACTCGCACAGATAAAACTTCCTGACGAACTGGACTTGAGCAGAGAAGTTATTTTAGACGGTCAAGCTCCTACTTGGTTGTATGCCAATTTAGTAGAACGCTGTTGGCAAGCGCCTTGGATAGGATGCCATGCCGCTAAAGAAAAATTAATTGTTGTAATTCAAACTCGGATATCAACAATAAGTATAGGCGATGCGATACCTGTATTGCTCAACCGCACTCCTTGTCCGGCAATTTTAATAGGTGGTTCGCCTGACAGCGGCAAAAGCGTTTTGTCGAATGCTTTGCGTTTTAATTTGATGAAAACCGGAGCGGTTGGACGAGTATTTGTACATCGCGCTTCTTGGGATGGTGAGGGAAATTGGGCTTACGAAGGAGCGAATAGGGATTTAGTTAAAAAGCTGATTGTAGAAAATGAGTTTCGATTGCACGAACATCCGGAAACGGCGAAGTTAATACCTAATTTCTTTAAATACCATAGCTCGGCGGTACAGAATTTGCGGGAAGTTGTCGATTTGGTTTTGGTTGATGTGGGTGGGAAACCGCAGACAGAGAAAGCGCCTCTGGTCGAACAATGTACGCACTATATTATTATTAGCAAAGAATCAGATGCGATTCCCAAATGGCACGAGCTTTGCCATCCAAATTTGCAGCCGTTAGCGGTGATTCGCAGCGTCCGACAAAAACGAGAAGAAGTTCTGCAAAAACAACCTTTTTTGGAAATAATTGACGGACGCTGGCGGGAAGGTGAAATCCAGTCTGTCCCCGATATCTTGCTGGAAAATGTGCTTACGGTTTTGCACGCCTAGAGCGCTAGCAGACCCGGATTTTGTATAACGCGCGGCGATCGTTCTTATGAGAGCGATCGCCGCGCGATCGCTTTTATTCCGTACATTATATATAATAAATAATACCTCAACACAAACTAACTACTGAATTACCCCACTTAAAATCGTTGGTTCAATCTCTCTCTGGATATCACTTACAGTAAAATGGTAACTTTTGTTACTAATAATTGCAGGGAAGCGAGTTGGCGTATAGGTTATATTGAACTGAAGTTATTAAAGCCGCTAGCGCAGAGCGTTCCTACCTGACTGGGAATAGTCCCGTGCTGGCGGCGAGGCAAAATTTTATACGTTCTTGACTTGGGGCTTTTATTTATTATGATGACGACCGAACTGGTTGCTTTGCAAACTGCATATACTTCCCTAGAATCAGCCCTGAAGAAAAGCCAAGCGTTACTGGAAGCTACCTTTGAGCAAACTATTATTGGTTTGGCGTACTGTGACTTGCAAGGTAAATTTGTGCGGGTCAATCGTAAGTTTGGCGAACTTGTTGGGAGCGAGATTTCCCAGCTGATAAATAGAACATTTTCAGAAATTACTCATCCCGAAAATCCTCAAATAGCTTCTGTATTGAGCCAACAGTTAATCCAGGGCGAAATAGCCAATTATGAACGGGAAATTTGCTTTCCGCATCGGGATGGAACAGTTGCTTGGGGGCAGCTAACGCTGTCGCTTGTCCGAGAAGAATCGGGCGAGCCAGTGTTTTTGCTTTTGACGATCGCAGATATTACTCAAAACAAAAATCCCGCACAGCAATTACAGCAAAAAGAAACATCCACATCTGAGCAACTAAAAATCTGCCAATTTGCGCTCGAACACGCTGCTGATGCTATCTTTTGGGTAAAATCTGATGCCGAGTTTTGCTATGTCAACTTGGCAGCTTGTCGCTTATCAGGCTACGACCGAGAAGAACTTTTTACCATGAAGGTTTTTCATCTAGACCCCAAGTTTACTCCGGAGATCTGGAAACAGGAATGGGAAAATTTGAAGCAGCAACGCTTTTTGCAATTCGACAGTAACATTCAAGCCAAAGACGGCAGATTTATTCCGGTACAAATTAGCGTTAATTATTTGGAATTTGAAGGCTGCGAGTATAATTGTGCCTTCATGCGCGATATCAGCGATCGCATTTCTGTCGCAACTGCTTTACGAAAGAGCGAACAACAATATGAAACTTTAGCAAGATTGGCACCCGTGGGTATTTTTCGCACCGATGCTGCGGGAAAAACAATATATGCAAACGAGCGTTCGATCGAGATGGTGGGACTGAGATGCGAAATGCTATTAGGGGATGGTTGGATACAAACTATCCATCCTGAAGATCTAGAAGAAGTATTAACAAAATGGTTAAACACAATTAAACAGCATTCCTCCTTTCAATGCGAACATCGCATCGTGCGTCCCGATGGCAGCATTGTTTGGGTGCTAACCCAGGCGATCGCTGAATTGGAAGCTGACGGAACTATAATCGGCTATGTGGGAACGCTCACCGATATTAGCGAACGCAAACGAGTAGAAGCAGAACTAACCCAAGCGCAAAAGTTTCTTGCCTCGGTGCTAGAAAATTTGCCTGTTTCGGTTGTGGCTAAAGAGGCAACCGAATTGCGATTTGTCCTGTGGAATCCGGCGACGACAAACATTTTGGGTTACACTCCAGAAGAAGTGCTGGGCAAAAATGATTATGACTTTTTCCCCAAAGAGCAAGCTGATTTTTTCACAAGTAAAGATAAGGAAGCGCTGAATGCAGGAAAATTCATCGACATTCCGGAAGAGCCAATTCAAATAAAAACGGGAGAAACGCGGTTCTTTCATACGCGGAAAACGGTAATTACTGACAATGACGGCAAACCTCAATATTTGCTGGCGATCGCAGAAGATATTACCGAGCGTAAACTTGCTCTAGAAGCTTTAGCTGAAAATGAAGAACGCTGGCGTCAAATTTTTACAGAAGCACCGATGGGGATGGCGTTAGCTAATATGGATAACCATTCCATAGTTAAAGTAAATCGAGCCATTTGCGAGATGTTGGGCTACACAGAAGCAGAACTGCTGACAATGACGCCTGCTGATGTTACCCACCCAGAAGATATGGACATGGAAAGGTGCTTGATTAATCAGTTAATGTCAGGAAAAATTAACAGCTATCAAATTGAAAAACGCTTTCAAACCAAAAATTATGAAATCATTTGGGTGAATCTAAAAGCGACAATACTACGCCACGGTAATGGCACTATTCGCTACGGACTGGCGATGATAGAAAATATCACCCAACGTAAGGTTCTAGAACGGGAATTAGCTTTGAGACAAGCGCGGTTTGATGCTTTTTTTAAAGCAGCGCCTGCTGGTTTGGTGATTTTAGACGATCGGTTGCGGTACGTGCAAATTAACGAAGCAGCAGCTGAAATTAATGGAGTAGCGATCGAAGAACATTTTGGCAAAACTGGACGCGAAATATTTCCAGAGTTAGCTTCTACGTTAGAGCCTATGTGCCAGCGGATATTAGCGACAGGGGAACCGATGCTCAACATGGAAGTATCCGGCAAAACTCCCAAAGAAGCGGGTATTTTCAGGCATTGGATCGCTTCTTTTTTTCCACTTCCGGGAGAGGATCGTCGCCCAGTAGGTTTGGGGATAGTTGCTGTAGAAATTACCGCTCTCAAACGCGCCGAAGCTGCCTTGAAAGAAAAAGTGGCTAGGGAAAAACTGCTCAATCAGTTGGTGACTCAAATTCGCACTTCTTTTGATTTAGACAAAATTTTGGCAACAGTTGTTAGTTCGCTTCAAAATTTATTTAATGTGGATTCGTGTGCGTTTTCTTGGTATCATCCTTGCTGTTCTACCCTCCCCACCAGCAGGGAAGAAGACGGGGAGGTATGGGAGGTAGTGCATGAAGCTAAAAAACCGCACATTGCCAGCCTTATAGGCATTTACCCCACACAAGCATATGGTTCGATTACACAAAGACTGATCGAAGGGAAAATCATACGAGTGAACGAAGTGGCAACTTGTGGAGATCCAGAATTGCAGCAAGCTTGTATGTCTTCTGGTTATACTTCTGTAATCGCTATACCGATTATGACCAATAGCGGCGAAATTGGTACGATCGGATGTTATCATTCTACGGGTGTGCGTCCCTGGACTGATGCGGAAGTCGAATTTTTGCAAGCTGTGTGCAATCAGTTAGCGATCGCTATTTCGCAAGCCGAACTCTACAACCAAGCTACACAAACAGCCTTGGTAGCGCAAGAAAAAGCGAGGCTTTTAGAAGCAGCTTTGTTTGAATTGAAAAGCGCCCAACTGCAACTAATTCAAAGCGAAAAAATGTCTTCTTTGGGACAAATGGTAGCGGGGATTGCCCATGAAATTAACAATCCCGTTAGCTTTATCTATGGGAATATCGATCACGCCTCTAGATATATTTCCGATTTGCTATCCCTAGTCGAACTTTATGCTCAACATTACCCCCAGCCAGCCAATGCTATTACAGAATTTGAAGAAGATATCGATTTAGATTTCTTAAAATTAGATTTGCCGAAACTGCTCGGTTCTATGAAAATAGGAGCAACGCGCATTCAGGAAATTGTGCGATCGCTGCGAACATTTTCCCGACTTGACGAAGCTGAGAAGAAAGCGATCGATCTTCACGAAGGCTTAGACAGCACCCTCAGATTGCTGGAACATCGTCTCTCTGAAAAGTCGGGACATCCAGCTATTCAAGTGATTAAAAATTATGGCAATTTGCCGTTAGCCGAGTGCTATGCCGGACAATTGAACCAAGTGTTTATGAATTTGCTGACTAATGCCATTGATGCAATTGAAGAAACCTATCAAGGCAGAAGTAAGGAATCGATCAAAGCCAATCCCGGTAAAATTACGATCGCCACAGAGCTAAAAAATTCATCGCGAGTAATCATCAAGATATCGGACAATGGTGCGGGAATTCCAGAGTCAGTAAAAAAACGATTATTTGACCCGTTCTTTACAACTAAAGCTGTGGGCAAAGGAACTGGACTGGGACTTTCGATCAGCTATCAAATTGTGGTAGAGCGTCATTCTGGAGAGTTGCGTTGTGTTTCTTCTCCTGGAAAAGGGACGGAGTTTGCAATCGAAATACCGCTGTAATAACTGGAGGTGGGGAGTGTGCGATCGCTTTTGCCAGACGATTTTGGATTTTGGATTTTGGATTTGCTGGACAACGATCGGACGGAGCTTGAAATTCGGAAAAATTTTTTGATGATTCCCCTTGAAGGGGGAGGCTTGAAACCCCTTTTTTTTGGTCACAAAGCTTTACTTTGTTTGAAGTCTACGGTATCGTGAAATTGAGGGCGAACTAAGTAGTTGCTAGTGTCATAACTGCAAAGGAGATTTCCAAGGCATGAGAAAAATCGGCATCTGCACGTTGGTTTGCGCTGCGATCGCGATCGGACTTGAGGCAACAATACCCAAAATAGCAAAGGCTAACACTGTAAAAAGCGATACCCGCGTCGCACAGATGTTTTTTCCCCCTGTAAGCGATCGACACGCCATCATGGTTTTGGGTCAAGGACAGGTGAGTTTGCCAGCGGACACGGCGCGGATGGAATTTCTTTTCAGTAACAATATCCCCTCTGAGTCACCATCTTCTCCATCGCAAACACAATCGGTCACGCAACGATCGAAGCAAAATTCTCCTTTTCAATCTCAATTTCAACCAACAGTAGCACCACTCACAAAAGAAAGCTTCAAACCGATAGTTGATGCTTTAGTTGCCAGTGGCGTTCCCGCTAACGCCATTGAAGTAATTGTCACTCCCAGCAGTTCCAGTTCATTTCCTTTTCCATTGCCAGGTAGCGAAGGCAGTGCGAAAGTAGTGGTGAAGCTGGACAAACCGACTCGCGATCGCTTGCAACAAATTGTGACAGTAGTTAACGAAGCCGCTCGCCAGAATGGCAAAATTGTTGTCAAAAGCGTGAATGTGCGTTACGCGATGAAAGACTGTCAGCCTTTAGTGCGATCGGCTTACCAAGCAGCAGTGAAAGATGCCAGGAATAGAGCTGAAGCGATCGCGCAAGCAATGAACGTTCGACTGGGAAAAGTACCTTCTGTGGCAGAGTCATTTTTTTACGATTTGTTCGTTCCCTTGTGCAGCGAAGCAACAGAACTTCCTTCTTTTCTGCCATTTGGTAGCAGCGGATCGCGTTACGATCCGAACGATCCGATCGAAGTACAGTTGAGGAGAGATATTTTTGTCACTTATCCGATCGAGTAAACCTTTCGCAATGCTACGAGCAACCAAAAAATATTCACGCAAAGGATCTGTGTTTATTTATAAGATAAATTGAGCGCGATCGCATATTTTTTGCCTTTCAAAAGCTCAAAATCATGCCTTGGCTGATATATAGCAACCGCCAGGGCAGTTAGGGCATCCTAAAACGCCAGAACCAATTCACAGCAAGCATTTCAATTTTGACTTTTGACTTTTGACTTTTGCTATAATATCGATAGGTTAGCTGGTGAGACACCGAAAATGTCAACAGTTAAAGTAGAAATACAACTTTCTTCAGAAGATTTACTAAAAGCCGTCGAGCAGTTAAGCCAGCCGGACTTAGAGATATTTGTATCTCAAGTTATCGCACTACAGGCGCAACGCAAAGCCAATAAGTTGCCCCAAACTGAAGCAGAACTGTTGTTAAAAATTAATCAAGGTATTACCTCAGATACTCAAAAGCGCTATGATGAATTCATTGCCAAAAGAGAGGCAGAAACTCTGACGCCAGACGAGTATAAAGAGTTATTAGATTTAACCGAACAGATAGAAAAACTGCAAGCGGAACGCATAGAATATTTAGCTGAGTTGGCGCGTCTTCGAGGCACTTCGCTAACTGCGGTGATGGAAAATTTGGGTATTCGGACGCTAACTTATGTCTGAAAATCGCATTTTCCTTTTTACCCCAGCGTCAGCACTCCTGCTCCATAATTCACCGTCAACGGCAGCATTTTCAACCACTGCAAACCCAGTAGAGATTCGGGAATTCCGTCCCCAGCCAAAACCGGAATTATGTACTCTTGTCCATCGAGTACAACTCTTCCTTCATATATGTCAAAAAATGCCTCGCCTCGTGCCGTTTGCATGGCTCGTTCACTTTCAATCATAGCCCACCCCAGACTTAGGACATCTTGGTTATCAAGTGCCAGCCAGCCTGTTGTAAATCCTGTATCTAGTAGCGCATCAATAGTGAACCTTTCTCCATCAGCAGCGATTAAATCAATTTCAAAAATTAGCTCGCCGATATCACCGAACCTGCCTGAAATCATATCATTCCACAAGTTCCTGTTTCATTAAGACGCATAATGCCAACCATACCGCTAGGGTACTTTTGACGAGCTTTTTGAACAGCTACTTCTTCATCGGGATCGATAAAATAATCACCGCTGTTTGGCTCAATAACAATGAACCAATCGTAATGATTTTCTATCAATTCAGGGCTGACTCGTGCAAAAACATCCCGATAACGCTGAGAACGCGCATCTTTTTCGGCTTGGCGTCTGGCTAATTCTTCTGGGGGTATTGTGTATTCTGGGAATAGCCTGCCTCGACGACGAGGGCGTTTTGGTGTTGTTTGAGTCATGGTTTGGGTTGCTTATTTAAGTTTCAATAATTATATCCTAGATTTAGATGTGGAGGTGAAGGTGCGATCGCACCTTTTTTTACGACTGTGCGATTAAGAATTTTCTCACACACCATACCCACCACCTCCGGGTGTTTCAATTATAAACACATCCCCCACATTCATCTCCACCACAGCGGTACTACCCAACTCTTCCACAGTTCCATCTTTTCGCTGTACGTAATTTTTACCGACAGCACCCGCTTCGCCACCGTGCAACCCAAAAGGCGCAACAACCCGACGCCCAGATAATATCCCAGCAGTCATTTTTTCCCGGAAACGAATACGTCGAATAACCCCATTTCCGCCACGATGAAGCCCATTACCCCCGCTATTTTGCCGAATAGAAAAAGCCTCCAAAACTACCGGAAATCGCCATTCCAAAACTTCTGGATCGGTGAGGCGAGAATTCGTCATATGCGTGTGAACGGCATCGGTGCCATCGAAATCAGCACCAGCACCAGCACCACCGCAAATCGTTTCATAATATTGATATGTTTCATTCCCAAAAGTGAAGTTATTCATCGTTCCTTGAGAAGCTGCCATTACTCCCAAAGCACCGTACAAAGCATCGGTAATTGCCTGGGAAGTTTCCACATTTCCCGCAACTACAGCAGCTGGATAGTGCGGATTCAACATACAACCTTCGGGAATGATAATTTCTAAAGGTTTGAGGCAACCTGCATTGAGGGGAATGTCATCATTTACTAAAGTGCGGAAGACGTACAAAACTGCGGCTTTGCACACTGCTGCTGGTGCGTTGAAGTTGCTATCCAGTTGCGGGGAAGTTCCGGTAAAATCAATTTTGGCGCTGCGAGTTGATTTGTCGATCGCAATCCTCACCTGAATCTGACTCCCATTATCCAAAGGACAGGTGAAACTGCCATCTTTCAACACATCGATAACGCGACGCACCGACTCTTCCGCATTATCCTGCACAAAACCCATGTAAGCTTGTACCGTTTCTAAATTGTAATGTTCCACCATTTTGTGGAGTTCTTCCATACCTTGTTTGTTAGCAGCAATTTGAGCTTGCAAATCTGCTATATTTTGGGCAGTGTTGCGGGCAGGATAGCTGCCAGATGTGAGAAGTTCTAGCAGTTCCTTTTCCCGAAATTTTCCTGCTTCTACTAATTGGAAATTATCTATTAATATGCCTTCTTGTTCTACATTTGTGCTGTGGGGTGGCATGGAACCTGGGGTGATACCGCCGATGTCGGCATGGTGTCCTCGCGAGGCGACGTAGAACAGAATTTGCTCACCCTCTCTTGTGGGGTGGGCATCCTGCCCGCCCTCCTTACCCTCTCTTGTGGGGTGGGCATCCTGCCCGCCTTCCAGAGTGACAGGCAAGATGCCTGTCCCACAAGAGGAGTTTGCTTGGTTAAATACAGGAGTAATAACGGTAATATCGGGTAAATGAGTGCCGCCGTTGTAGGGATTGTTCAAAACATAAACATCGCCGGGTTTGATATTATCGCCATGATTATCAATTAAACTTTTGACGCTTTCACTCATGGAACCGAGATGGACTGGAATATGCGGCGCATTGGCAACTAATTGTCCGTTGCCATCAAAAATTGCACAGGAAAAATCGAGGCGTTCTTTAATGTTCACGGAAGCCGCAGTGTTTTGCAAAGTGATACCCATTTGTTCGGCGATCGCACGAAACAAATTATTGAAAATCTCCAACATCACCGGGTCGGGAGATTTTAGATTTGGGATTTGGGATTTGGGATGGGAAAGCGGCGATCGATCGCTCTTTTGCAAAATCAAATGATTTCTGTTTGTGAGTTTCGCTTGCCAACCCGGTTCTATGATATTTGTACCAGTTGCTTCTACAATAATTGCAGGGCCAAAAATGCCATCTCCCGGTTGCAAATCCTCCCGTTTGTAAACAGGTGTTTCCTGCCAAGCATCCGCCGCGTACATTTTTACAGTCGCTATAGATGAGGCAGATTCAGTTGTTTTGCTTGCAATTAAAGATTCTGCCGGCACATCAGTTTTACCTACCACCTCAACCGAAACAGCCTCCACAATCAGCAGCTTTTCTGACATAATAAAACCGTAACGTTGGCGATGCGCCTCCTCAAAAAGCTGCCTCATCCCCACAACATCACCAAAATCGACAATCAGCGACGAATCAGTTCCCTCATATCGCAAATGCAGCTTGCAAAAAACCTGTGTATCTTGTGGCACAGGCATCTTGCCTGTGCGGTTCAATTCCTCCTTCCCTTCTGTGACTAACTCCTCCAAAACCTGTTGCAACAACGGCAACAATTCCTCACTCAACTTTGCTTCCACTGCCTTTTCCCGAATCACGCGCACATCCGCCAAACCCATACCATAAGCGGATAAAACACCCGCGTAGGGATGGAGGAACACCTGTTTCATCCCCAACGCATCGGCAATTAAGCAAGCGTGTTGTCCCCCCGCACCGCCGAAACAACAAAGCGTATATTCCGACACATCGTAACCGCGTTGCAGAGAGATTTTTTTAATCGCGTTTGCCATTTTATCGACTGCGATCGCCAAAAATCCCGCCGCCACCTCCTCCGGTTTGGACTCCCCTCCAATCTCCGCCGCCAGTTGTGCAAACTTCTGCCGCACCACCTCTGCATCCAACGGCAAATCGCCATCTTTCCCAAACACCTTCGGGAAAAACTCCGGCTGCAACTTGCCCACCATCACATTGCAATCCGTCACCGTCAGCAGCCCACCCTTGCGATAACAAGCAGGGCCGGGATTTGCGCCCGCCGACTCCGGCCCTACGCGATAACGCGCACCATCAAAGTATAGAATCGAACCTCCACCAGCTGCAACAGTGTGAATTGCCATCATCGGCGTCCGCAATCGCACACCCGCAACTTCTGTCTCAAATGTGCGTTCGTATTGTGGCGCAAACTGTTCTTGTGGAATATCTTGTGGGATGGGCGTCTGGCCTTGTGGGATGGGCGTCTCGCCCGTCCTTAGCAATTTAGGGGCAGGCGGGACGCCTACCCCACAAGATTCATCGACTTTATGGTTGTAATGTGCAACATCGGTGGAAGTACCACCCATATCGAAGGTGATAATTTTATCGAAACCTGCCATCAAACTTGTTTGCACAGCACCAACAATTCCCCCAGCAGGGCCTGATAAAATGCTATCTTTGCCTTGAAATAATTGTGCGTCGGTAAGTCCCCCATTCGATTGCATAAACATCAATTTGGTATTACCCAAATTACTGCTAACCCGCTCTACATATCGCCGTAAAATGGGGGAAAGATAAGCATCCACAACAGTTGTATCGCCGCGACTGACAAGCTTCATCAAAGGGCTGACTTGGTGGGATACGGATACTTGAGTAAAACCTATTCTATGTGCGATATCTGCAACTTGTTTTTCGTGTTTGGGATAGCGATAACCGTGTATGAAAACAATTGCACAGCTGCGAATTCCTTCATAATAAGCTTGTTGTAAAGGTCGAATATAGCCAGTTTGTACGGGAAGTAATTCTTTGCCATCGGCGCTGTAGCGTTCTTCTACTTCGATGACGCGATCGTACAGCATTTCTGGTAGTATAATGTGACGGGCGAAGATATCGGGACGATTTTGATAGCCGATGCGGAGGGCATCTCGGAAACCTTTGCTAATGAGAAGAACAGTGCGATCGCCTTTTCTTTCCAGCAACGCATTCGTCGCCACCGTCGTTCCCATCTTGACGACTTCAATCTCATCAGCTGGAATGGGTGTATCAGCAGTAATTCCCAAAAGATCGCGAATTCCCTGCACTGCTGCATCGGTATAGCGTTCCGGATTTTCTGACAGCAGCTTGTGAATTACGAGATGTCCGTCGGGACGCCGCGCCACTATATCGGTAAACGTACCACCTCGATCGATCCAGAATTGCCAACCACCATTATTTGAATACATGACTAGAAATAATGACCCTAATTTACGGATGCAGATTATTATAGTGCTTTCCACTATCGCTGCGATCGTCTTTTCATTTAGTTTAGGCTTGACTGTAACGAATGCTCTCAAAGGCAAAAATTATTCTGATGTGGGAGTTCCTATGTATACTAATTCCGATGCAGCTTATCATATCGGCTTGGTAATCTACCCTTTAGTTTCCGGTTTACTGATTTTTATCATCAACAAAACCATCTGTAAAAATAGTTTATTAGCCTCAAAGCTAGGTATTCCATTGGTAATAATTTCTTTGTTTTTATATATTCCCTTACTTTGGATTACAGTCAGCTTCTAAAAATCGCTTAATTTATGCCACCCAATCAATTAATGTGCAGCACCACCACCAGTTGCCTTTACCTTTTTGAAGAAGATAATGGCAATACCACTCAGCAATAAAGCGCAACCAACTATGTAAAAACAATCGTTGAAAGCCATCACGAAAGCTTCGCGGCGAACGATATTGCTAATCGCTGCGATCGCTCGATCTCTCGCCGTACTTAAATCCGCCCCCCGACTCACAAAAAACTGGGTCATTTCTTCGATGCGCTGCTGCGTTTGCGGATCGTACAACGAAATAGCATCTCCTAAACGATTGGAATGAAATTGCTCTCGCCGAGTTAGCAAAGTTGCCAAAATTGCAATTCCTAACGAACCGCCCATATTTCGCATCATATTAAACAAACCAGAAGCAGATCCAGCTTGTTCCGCTTCAATTCCAGCAGTAGCAATTGATGAAAGAGGTACCATAATTAAAGGTTGTCCCATAGCGCGAACAAGTTGCGACCAACGTAACTGATCGATACCAGTATCGTGCGTCATATTCGAGTTCATAAAACAGCTGACAGCAAATAAACTGATGCCCACAGCAATCATGATGCGGGTATCGATTTTTTGCATTAACTTAGGCACGAATGGCACTATGAATAATTGCGGCATTCCACCCCACATAATTACTTCACCAATTTGCATCGCATTGTATCTTTGAATTTGGGCTAAGTACAAAGGTAAAATATAGATGGAACCGTACAAACCTACCCCAAGCGATACGTTGACAATACTGGCTAAACCAAAATTGCGCCGTCCTAGCAAACGTAAATTGATAAAAGGTTTTCTCCTGGTAAATTCAATCCAGAAAAATATAGCTAGAAAAATAACGGCTATTACAGTTAAACGCACAATCAAATCGCTAGAAAACCAATCTTTACGACTACCTTCTTCCAAAACAACTTGCAGCGAACCCAAGCCGATCGCCATCGCAATAATTCCGCCCCAATCTCCATCTTTAAGCAGATGCAGTTGTATCGGTTGAGGTTCCACAGCATACCAAACCGCAGCCAGCAACAGCAAACCGGGAAACAAATTTAAGTAAAAAACGTATTGCCAACTGTAATTTTCCGTCAGCCATCCTCCCAAAGTGGGGCCAATTGAGGGTGCAAAAGTTGCTGTAATCGCAAACATCGCTAAACCGATCGTTTGTTTTGCAGGCGGTAGATTTGTGAGAATATAAGTAAACGACATCGGAATTAAAACGCCACCCGTCAACCCCTGCAAGGCGCGAAACACAATCATAGAATTCAAATCCCACGCCCAAGCGCAGCATATAGAAAAGAAAGTAAATAAGCCGGCATTGACTAACAAATACCAGCGCAGGGAAAATACTCGCGATAGCCAGCCTGTTAGCGGAATTACCACAATTTCCGCGACGAGATAAGCGGTAGCAATCCAAGAACCTTCTTCTAAAGTTGCACCCAATGCTGCCTGAATTTGTTGCAAGGAGGCGTTGGTGATTTGGATATCCAACACCGCCATAAATGCGCCCAAGATTGTCCCGAAAAGTCCAATCCAAGTTTTTAAAGGTATGCGATCGTCTGGGGGTTTTTGCGGTGTTTTTTTAGCAGCTGCATCAGTCATAATAACTCCTCACATATCACTTTCGTAGGGTGGGCATTGCCCACCCTACCTGCTAACTTTTCTTCAGCGTTACTTTAATCCCGTATTCCGGTCGCAGAGTAATCGAAGGTTGAGGTACGATCGCATAATCTTGCACGACATTAACTTCAAACTTTTGGGCAATTGTCGCCAACAACAAAACCGCTTCCATCATCGCAAATCCTTTACCGATACAAGTACGTGGGCCATCACCGAACGGAAAATAAACCCCCCTGGGAAGTTGCTTTTCTAAATCGTTAGCCCAGCGTTCCGGCTGAAATACTTCTGGATCTTCAAAATAGCGAGGATTGCGGTGCATCACCCACTGACTCATCATCACTTGACATCCAGCAGGCACTTCATATCCGCCTATTTCGCAATCCTGAGTTGCTTCGCGAGTCATTATCGGTACGGGTGGATAAAGTCGCATTGCTTCCTTAATAATCATCTCGGTGTAGCGCAATTTCGGCAGATCCGCAACAGTAGCAGAACGGGAGTCAAGTACCTCTTTTAACTCCGCTTGCAATTTGCTACGCACTTCCGGATGTTGAGATAAAAGCATCCACGTCCACGACAGAGTATTCGCCGTAGTTTCGTGACCTGCTAACATCAGGGTGATCGTTTCATCTCGCAATTGCTTATCTGTCATTTGGCTGCCATCTTCTTCATCTTTTACCTGCATCAACATTGACAGCAGATCTCCGGTATCTTCACCGCTAGTACGCCGTTCCTCAATCAGGTGATAAATGCTTTTATCCATTTGCTGGATGGCATTTTTGTAGCGGATATTTTCCGGTCTGGGAAACCATTCCCAAATAAAAAAACCTTGCTTGCGCTTATTTTCAAACCAGTGCATTGCCACATCGATCGCATAAGCTACATTTTTAGCTTCTCCCTCCGTAATATCCTGGTTAAACAGGCACTTCATCACAATATTTAATGTTAGCTGCATCATTTCATCGTGAATATCGCGAGTTTCGCCATCTTGCCAAGTATCGATCGCCCTTTCGGCATAAGCAACCATAATCTGACCGTAACCTGCAATGCGCTTATGGGAAAATACTGGTTGAATCAGGCGTCGCTGATGCTGCCACCAGTCTCCTTCACTGCTGAGAAGTCCTTCGCCTATAAAGCTTCGCAGCGCCCTTATGCCTTTAGATTTTATGAATAAGATTCTCTCTTTGAGAACTTGTTCGATATATTCAGGCTGAGTCAACAGACACGCTGGTGTTAAGCCCAAGCGCAGGGGTACAATATCGCCATATTCGCGGGTACATTTCGTCAAAAAACCCAACGGATCTTGACCCAACTCGGCCAGGTTGCCGACTATGGTATTTCCTTCTGGGCCGGGTAATTCAAATAGGTCTTGACTCATGGTTTGTTCTCTCACACAGATTTTATACTGTTAAAAATAGCCCAAAATATAATGGCAATAATTCGGTCTACTGTGTTTGTGAATACAAAAATTATTAAAATTTAATTAGTTTTAAACCATCAAGCCGCTCTGTTGCGGTCATTGTATGCGATCGGCTCAACAAATTGAAAACTTTATTAAATTAAAAAATCTCTCTACCTAACGGAGGATGCCAATTTTTGCATAAAGCGGGTGAATAAACTCTTTTAAAGATGGAAGCTGTTTAACAAAAACGAGCGCACCCAAAATACAAAAGATGCCAGAAATTACTAACGTATAGCTAGCACCAATCTTTTCAGCTAATGTACCAGCGCATAAATTGCCAAGCGGTATCGTACTAAAAGCCATGATGTAAAGACTCATCACTCTGCCGCGTTTATCATCGTCAACAATGGTTTGTAACAATGTATTGCAGCTGGTAAATAGAAGCACCGAGCCAAAACCAATTACAAACATCATTAATAAAGAAACCCAGGGTGTACGGGAAATGCCAAAAGCAATCAGACCTATTCCCCAAATTAGCGACGATAAGACAATCAATTTGTCGATTCCAGCTATGCTTTGACGCGCACTCAGATAAATAGCTGCCACGAAAGCACCCACTCCTGAAGCCGCCATCAAAAACCCTAATGTATCGGCACTGCCATGCAGAATTTTGGTAGCAAAAACAGGCACAAGAACCATATACGAAGTTCCCATGAAACTGACTAAAGCAAGCAGCATTAGTATAGCCCGAATGGGTGGAAAGTTAAATGAATAAACAAATCCTTCTTTTAATCTTTCCCAATGATTTGGATTGATAAATGCTATTTCCCTGGGCTTAATATTCATAGCTAACAGGGAGGCAATCACGGCAATAAAGCTGAGTCCGTCAATCAGAAAACATACACCAGCACCAACAGCGGCAATTAGCAAACCTGCTATACCTGGGCCAAGTAACCTAGCGCTGTTAAATAGGGAAGAATTGAGAGCGATCGCATTTCCCAAGTCTTCCCTATTTTCCACCATTTCTACCACAAAAGCCTGACGAATTGGCATTTCAAAAGCATTAATCGTACCTTGACTAATGCTCAAAACAATCATATGCCAAATCTGAATTTTCCCCGTTAGCGCCAGAAATGCCAGCGTTAAAGACTGCATCATCAGCAAAATTTGCGTAATCACCAACAATCTGTGCCGATTCCACCGATCTCCAAAAATCCCCCCAAAAGGAGCCAGGATAAAGTTAGGAATTTGACTGGCAAATCCCGTTACTCCCAGAAGAAGGGCAGAATTTGTCAACTGATAAACTACCCAGATCGTGGCAACTTGTGTAATCCAAGTACCAATCAGAGAAATGCCTTGCCCTAAGAAAAAAAGCCGAAAATTTCTCGATTTTAAGGCACGCAGAATCTGCCCGAATCTGTTTTTATCAATTTTCATTTACTGCTACCATATTTGATTTCTCCAAGATATTTCCTCACTACGAACGAATCATCCTGCTCGTGGGTGATTTTCAAATTCTCAGCTGCTTTTAACGCAGATATAAAATCTGGGTAGGGGCCAGACCAAAAAATCGCTTTAACCAGCACATCCCCGCCAGCGAGCGAACCGTACACTATATAATAAACGGCAAAAAGATCTTGGCTATTGCTATCGGTTCTTTTTAACACGGTCGTTACTCCCCTTGGCGAAATTATCAGGAAATCCAACCATTATTAAAGCCGATCTATCAGACATAGTTTGTTGTTAACATATCCAAAATTATTAGTTTTTTATCTATCTCTGCTATGTCTGGGATAAGCTTACACCGTTTTTCTTCTCGTCTGGCGACAGCTAGTTTTCTCCCTTTGCCTTGACTGCGACGCTGACTACAGCTGACATCCCAGGAGCGATGCGCGATTCATATCCTTTGATACTGTCAGCATCGAAAACAACTTTAACTGGAATGCGCTGCACAACTTTGGTGAAGTTGCCGGTGGCGTTATCCGGCGGTAATAAGGCAAATTGAGAACCGGAAGCGGGGGAGAAACTATCAACCCGACCTTTAAATGTCTGATGAGGAAAGGCATCGAGTTTGATTTCTACTTCTTCTCCCGGTTTCATCCTCTCCAATTGAGTTTCTTTGAAGTTGGCAACTACCCAATATTCGTCACTGACAATTGCCATCAAAGGAGTTCCCGCTTGCACTCTTTGTCCGACTTCTACAGATTTGCGACCGATCCTTCCCGCAGCAGGGGCGGCGATTTCGGTGTAAGATAATTGCAACTGCGCGTCTTTGAGAGCAGCTTGCGATTGTGCGATCGCAGCTTGTGCAGCTTCGTACTGACTGCGGTTCACTTCAGTTTGTTGATTGCTGGCTGTCGCCTGTTGCAATCCTCCCTTGGATGCGGCGAGTTTGGCTTGGGTGCTGGCTACACCTTCTTTAGCTTGGGCAACTTTGGCTTGCGCTCTAGTTACCCCTTCTTTCGCTTCAGCCACTTGCGCTTGGGCTCTCACTACGTTTTCTCTCGCTTGCGCCACTTGCGCTTGGGCTGTCGCTATGCCTTGTTGCGCTTGCGCCACTTGCGCTTGGGCTCTACCTACACCTTCGGTGGCTTGCGCTACTCGTGCCTGGGCTTGTTGAATTCCTTGTTGGGCGGCGGTTTTTTGGGCTTGCGCTACATCGTAAGCTGCTTTAGCAGTCTCCAGTTGCTGACGGGCGATCGCACCAGAAGCATACAAACTGTTATACCTGTTATAGTCGGTTTCCGCCCTTTCCAAAGTAGCCTGAGCTTGCGCTAACTGAGCCTGCGCCGCCGCTACACCAGCTTCGGCTTCTTTAACCGCTGCTTGCGCTTGGGGCACTCCCGCTTGCGCTGCGGCAAGTACGGCTTGGGCTTGCTGCACGCCAGCTTCAGCTGCGGCTTGTGCGGCTTGTGCCTGCGGTACTCCCGCTTGGGCTTGCTTGACTGCCGCTTCAGCAGCCGGAACTCCCGACTCCGCTTCTTTCACTGCTGCTTGTGCGGTAGAAATGGCGGCTACAGCCGCGCCCACATCTCCTTGGGCTGTGGCTGTTTTGGCTTGGGCAGTTTGTGCCGCTAGGGCGATGTTAGCTTGTGCCGCAGCAGCTTGACGCCTCGCCGCTTCTAGCGCTGCTTCGCTGTTTTGCACTTTGACTTGAAAGTCGCCTGGATCGAGCTTTATTAATGGCTGACCTTTTTGCACTAGCTGGTTATCGTCTGCCAGCACTTGTGCTACTGTACCGTTAACTCTACTGCTGACATTGAGAATGTGTCCGGCAACTGTAGCGTTGTCTGTTTCTTCGTGAGTGGAAGCATATTGCCAGTAATGATAGCCAAAGTTACCAGCTGTAGCGATCGCACCTATTCCCAAAGCCGCCAAAATTAGCTGCTTTACTTTCTTGCGCGGAGCTTTTTGAGGCGCTGTTAAATCCTCTTTCTCTTTCTCAATCTCCGGCTCTATCACCGGCAGGGTTTGCTGTTTGTCCGCAGTCAGCAACTCGCTTTCTACATCCGCAACTGCGGGTTTTTGTCCGTTTATTACTGCTGTGTTTGAGCGTTTCACAGTTGTTGTTTCTCTGTTAGTTAGGGTTTTATTTAGCGTTCGTAGTTTTCGCTTGTTTTAGCGAATTACTAATTTATTTCGTATACGTAGTATCTTAGAAAATTTCCACAATAAAGGTGTCACTCCCAGGAGGTAATTAGCCTCTATCCCAAGGAACCTATGAAAGATTTGCGATCGCCACATCCACCAGTTCGGAAAGCCGTTCCCTTTCTGCCTCTGAAATGCCTTGCATCGCTTCTTCGCGGATTTCTACGGCAATAGGAGGCAGTACGTGCTTCAGTTCCTTGCCAGCTTCAGTCAACCAAATCCGCCAAATGCGGCGATCGCGGCTATCCCTTTCCCGGCGAATCAGTCCCCGTTCCTCCATCCGGTCTAGCACCCCCGTCAAAGTACCTCCCACCTGTTGCAGCTTTTCCCCTATGCTGGAGGTAGCTAAGCCATCTTCTTGCCACAAACAGCACAGTACAACCCAGTGGAAAGGAGTCAGGCCGTAAGGTTCCAGTCGGTCTTGAAATTTGCGAGATAACATCTGGGACAGCAGCTTAATCCGATAGCCCAAACCCTGCGGTGCTAAAACTTCCTGCCAGCCCTTCGCCAATTTCCGCTCCACAGATGGAGAAATCATTGTGGCTCCTATCTATTTATTTCGCACTCTTACTATTAGTTTGACACTCCTCAGCCTAAAGGCATGAGGATTCTTGCTTCATAGGGATTCCAGCGAATTTACCCTCAGCAAGCATCTTGACCGTATACCCTACGGCTGCAAGCCCTCTTATGAGAACTACCTGCGCGGCGGCCACATCTCTATCCGTGGTATAGCCGCAATCTGAACAAACATGAGTACGTTCTGACAACTCTTTTTTACCTGTCTCAACATGACAACTAGGGCAAATCTGGCTGGTTTTGCGACTATCTACTTTTTGGAAATAGACACCATGCTTAAAACAAGTTTGCTCTAGGATACTGAAGAATTGACCAAATCCAGCATCTAAGCAATGCTTACCCAACATCCCACGCGATAACCCTACTAGGTTTAAATCTTCAACAAACAGCATTCCGATATCGTTGCAGATTTGGTGGGATAATTTTCGGTGCCAGTCCTTACGGCAGTTGGCAACGTACTCATGTAACTTGGCTACCTTCTTCTGGGCTTTATGCCAATTGTTTGAACCTAAATGTTTTCTCTCGACACGCTGTTGCAGCAATTTAAGCTTGCGTTCGGCATCTGTAAAAAACTTTGGGCGATTGACGATTAGACCATTAGAAGTAGCAACAAAGCTTTTTAAGCCTACATCAATTCCTACCGCTTCCCCATGTGGCATTGGTGATGGCACAGATACATCCCATTGAACAGTTAGCATCACGTACCATCCAGACGCACGTTTAACTACACGAGCTTGCTTGATTACGCCGCTATCTGGAATTGAGCGTGATTGATGTAGTTTTACTGCACCAATCACGGGTAATTTCACGTATCTATTGCTGAGTGGATTTGTTCCTAATTGCGGGAAACAGAAAGAACGCATTCGCCCAGGTTTTTTAAATCTGGGGAACCCATGATTTTGCTCCCACATACTGACAAAAGCTTTTTCAAGTCTTCTTAATGTCTGCTGTAAAGATTGAGCGTTAACACGTTTTAGGTATTCGTTTTCTTTACGTGCAGCAGTCAAAGACTTGCATTGACTGGCAAACGTTGGGCGTGGGGCATCGGCAGAAATGATGTATTCAGATCGAAGTGAGCAAGCGTTAACCCGACAACTACGAGACTGGTACCAATCTTTGCGTTCTGCTAAGGCATAGTTATAAACCCGTCTATGGATTTCTAGCCATTCCTCAAATGTTGCAATTTGGGACTGTGTTGGTTTTAATTTGAACTCGTAAGTCAGGTTAAACATTTAATGACCTCCTGACTTATTTTAGCATATCTACTAATCGGTGTCGCGGTTTGTAGGATAAAGTCGCCCTAAAAGGGCAAGGCTCTAACCCCATAATTTTCGGTAGCAAAGCGCTTTTGGAAAACTATCTGAGCGCTCGGCAACAAAGCCGATCTTATCGCTCGAAATCGCCGTAACACCCCAACTATACCGTTAGATTAGTTAAGGAGTGTCAAAAGATTGACCGATACTATTTCAAAGCATCCTGCCAACCTTTGGCTTCGACTGGTTTCCTGAAAACTCTGTGGATTGGGTATTAAGTTATGTCAACTCACCGGACTGTTCTTGTAATTGCCGATTCTGATGAGAGCGATCGCAATTATTGGTATCAATTACAGCAAGACGGGAGTTTTGCATACAGAATTCTCACTCAGCGATACGATCCCCAACTTCTGGCACTGTCGCAAGCACAGCAGATTGACGGCATCCTTCTAGAACTCGACTCTCCGCACTGCCGCAACTTCGATGTTCTTCGGCAACTGAAGCAACAGATGGGTAGGCACTGTCCCCCAATTGTGGTGATTGACAGTAATGATGTAGAGGTAGCGGTGCGAGCATTCAAAAACGGGGCAGCGGATTATCTGGTCAAAGACCGGATGACTCCAGACGACCTGCGCTTAGCGATGCGAAGTGCGATCGAAAATGCCGAATTGCGACGGGAACTGCAATACAGTCAGGAGCAGTTCCAAACATCGGTTGAGAATATGCTGGATTGCTTTGGCATCTTCTCATCCATCCGTAATGAGTTCGGGCAGATTGTAGACTTTCGCATCGATTATCTCAACAGGGCAGCCTGCGAAAATAACCAGATGCCCAAAGAAATGCAAATCGGTCGAGGTTTATGTGAGGTGCTGCCAGCTCATCGCGAAACGGGGTTATTTGACGAGTATTGTCGGGTAGTGGAAACAGGAGAACCGTTAATCAAAGATTCCCTCATCTACGATGACACTTATGGCGATCGTCGGCTGAAGAGGGCATTTGATATTCGGGCTACCAAGTTAAATGATGGCTTTGTCGCCTCCTGGCGGGATGTCACCGATCGCAAGCGTTTAGAGTTAGATTTGAGCCAAACATTAACAGACCTGCAACAGCAACAGCAACAACTCCAACGACTAATCGACACCGCTCCCATTGGTATAGCCATTGGCTCGGTCAACGGTGAAATGATGACCGCGAACGATACCATGCTGCACCTGCACGGCTACACGCGGGAAGAGTTTGAGCAACAAGGCATGAACTGGTACAACTTTATCCCGGCAGAGTTGACTGAACGGGCTGTGCAAAACCTGGCACAATTGCGGCAACATGGCTTTTTCCCACCGCAGGAGATGGAACTGCTGCATCGAGATGGAGCGCGAGTTCCCATTTTGCTGAGTGCGATGCAGTGGATGGATAGCACCGATGAGCATATGGTGTTTGCCGTGGATTTAACCCCGCAAAAACAAGCTGAAGCAGCCATTCAACAATTAAACCGAGATTTGACAAATCGGGTTACCGAACTGCAAACTCTTTTAGATATTATTCCTGTGGGCATTGCGATCGCCACCGATCCCAGCTGCACTCAAATGCAGAATAACGCCTACCTCCGACAATTGCTAGGCGTTCGTCCCGGCAACAACATCTCCAAAAGTGCGCCAGTCGATGAACAACCTCCCTATCGAGTCTTCCAGAACAGACAAGAAATACCCACCGAAAACTTGCCGATGCAAGTTGCTGCCAGACTGGACGTAGACGTGCGAGATGCAGAATTTGACATTTTGTGGCCGGATGGCACGGTGCATCAGATATTATCCTATGCAACTCCCCTGCGCGGCGACTGCGATCGCATTAGAGGAGCGATCGGCGTTTTTTTAGATATGACAGAACGCAACCAAGCCGCCGCCACGATCGAAGCCAGTCAACACCGATATCGAGAATTGGCAGAAGCGATGCCTCAAATGGTTTGGACAGCCGATGCAACGGGGGCAGTCAATTACTGGAATCAACGCTGGTATGAGTATACAGGTTTGAGTGAAGCCGAGTCGATGGGTTTAGCGAGGGTAAGTGCGGTTCATCCCGACGATCGCGATCGCACTTTAGCTCAATGGAGCCAATCGATCGCCAATGGGGAGACATTTGAGATTGAATACCGGATTCGCCGTTGGGATGGCGAGTACCACTGGTTCATCTGTCGAGCCATACCGACAAGAAACTATCACAATCAAATTACAGGCTGGATCGGCACAATTACCAATATAGACGACATCAAACGCAGTGAAGCCTTGGTTCAACAGAGCCAGCAACAACTTCAACGACAACTGGCAGAAATTGAAGCTATTTATCAGTCTGCCCCGATTGGCTTAAATGTCCTGGATACCGACCTCCGCTTTTTGCGGATCAATCAGCGATTGGCAGAAATTAATGGGTTGTCTGTAGAAGCTCATATTGGCCGTACTGTGCGGGAACTGTTCCCCGATCTGGCGGATACTGTCGAACAGCTTCTGCGTCCGATTTTGGAAACCGGAGAAGCGCTATTAAATGTAGAAATTCATGGAGAAACACCAGCAAAACCGGGAGTGAAACGCACCTGGTTGGAACAATTTTTACCCTTAAAAGATGGCGATCGCGTAATTGGCATCAGTACGGTTTGTGAAGAGATTACCGAGCGAATTCAAGTAGAAGCTGCCCTACGTCAAAGTGAAGAACGATTCCGCAACATGGCAGATAACGCACCTGTGATGGTTTGGGTGACAGATGCTACAGGATATTGCACTTACCTCAGCAAAACCTGGTACGAGTTCACGGGGCAAACCGAAGCTACGGGACTGGGGCTGGGGTGGTTAAAAGCAGTGCATCCAGACGATCGCGAATTTTCTAAAGACATCTTCTTAAAAGCAAATGAGCGTTACGAAGCCTTTCGGCTGGAATATCGTTTGCGTCGTCAGGATGGTGAATATCGGTGGTCGATCGATGCAGCAAGCCCTTGGTTTGGAGAAGATGGGGAATTTAAAGGATACATCGGTTCAGTCATTGATATTCACGATCGCAAACAAGCTGAGGAGCGCTATCGCACTTTATTTGAATCGATGAATGAAGGCTTTTGTGTCATAGAAATGCTGTTTGACGAACACAACAAGCCTTTCGATTATCGCTTCCTCGAAATAAATCCGTTATTTGAGCAACAAACAGGACTCAAACAAGCAGAAGGTAAAACAGCACGTCAGCTACTTCCAGATCTGGAACCTCATTGGTTTGAGATTTACGGTAAAGTCGCACTGACAGGCGAACCCGTCCGCTTTGAAAATGGCTCTGAAGTGATGAATCGATGGTTTGATGTTTCCGCTTTCCGCACTGGAGAACCAGAAAGCCGAAAAGTCGCTATCCTGTTCAAAGATATTAGCGATCGCAAACAAGTAGAAGCTCAACGGCAACGTAGCGAAGCGATTCTTCAAGCATTTATCGCCGCATCCCCAATTACCCTAGCGCTGTTCGATCGAGAACTGCGATTTCTTTATGCCAACGAAGCCCTCGCTAAAATCAATCAACTTCCTTTAAGCGAGCATTTGGGACGAACCTTGTGGGAAGTCGTACCGCAAATGGCACCTCAATTTGCGCCTTTGCTGCTCCAGATTATGGAAACTCAACAACCCGTCCTCAATGTGGAGTTTAGTGGCGAAGTTCGACCGGGTGTTTTTAGAAGTACTATTGCCAATCATTATCCTGTTTGTTTGCCTAATGGGGAAGCGATCGGGGTTGGGGTAGCTGTGATGGATGTTACCGAACTCACTTTGGCACAACAGGAACTTCGGGAGAGCGAAGCACGCTTCCGTACTTTAGCAGATAATATTTCCCAATTTGCTTGGATGGCAGATGAGAATGGGTGGATTTTTTGGTACAACCAGCGCTGGTTTGATTATACAGGTACAACCTTAGAAGAAATGCAAGGTTGGGGCTGGCAGCAAGTGCATCACCCAGACCATCTAGAGCGGGTGGTCAAAAAGTTTCGTCACTGTATGGAAACGGGGGAAACTTGGGAGGATACCTTTCCCTTGCGGGGGAAAGACGGACAATATCGTTGGTTTCTCTCCCGCGCTATTCCAGTTCGGGACGAACGGGGTAAAGTATTGCGGTGGTTTGGCACTAATACTGATATTACCGATCGCCAACAAGCAGAGGAAGCATTGCGTCAAAGTGAGGAACGCTATCGCTGTTTGGCAGAATCGATCCCCCAATTAGTTTGGACAGCTAATCGGGAAGGAGCTTTACTGGATGTCAATCAACGCTGGACTGAGTTCACGGGGGTAACCCTCGAACAAGTCCGCATCACTGGTTGGGAAGCGGTTGTCCATCCCGAAGATCTACCGATTTTGAGTCAACGCTGGAATGAGGCGGTGCAACAGAAAACTGCCTATCAAGCTGAAGGTCGAATGCGGCGAGCAGATGGCATCTATCGCTGGCATTTGCATCAGGCAATTCCCCAAAAAAATGAGCGAGGTGAAATTGTCAAATGGTTTGGCACTGCAACTGATATCGAAGCGCAAAAACAACTGGAAATCGAACGCCATCGGCTATTGGAGCAAGAGCAAGCCGCACGGTCAGCAGCAGAACGCGCTAACCGAATCAAAGATGAATTTCTGGCTGTTCTTTCCCACGAGTTGCGATCGCCCCTTAACCCCATTCTGGGTTGGACAAAATTATTGCAAACTCGTAAGTTAGATGAAACTAAAACTGCTCAAGCCCTCGCCACTATTGAGCGGAATGCCAGATTGCAAACACAATTGATTGATGACCTGCTCGATGTTGCTAAAATTCTGCGGGGCAAGCTGAGCTTGAATGTGACATCTGTGAATTTATCGTTTGCGATCGAATCTGCGATCGAGACGGTTAGAACGGCAGCTATAGCTAAATCTATCTCACTCAATATCGTATTACCGAACATTGGGCAAGTTTCTGCTGATGCAGCCCGATTGCAGCAAATTGTCTGGAATTTACTGTCCAATGCGATTAAGTTCACTGGGAATCACGGGCAAGTCAATATCACGCTGGAACAAGTTGGCAATCTAGCAGAAATTACGGTGAAGGACACGGGTAAAGGTATTAACCCAGAGTTTCTCCCTTACATTTTTGAATCGTTCCGTCAGGAAGATGCCTCCATCACTCGCAAGTATGGGGGATTGGGGCTGGGGTTGGCGATCGTTCGTCAATTGGTCGAGGCCCACGGCGGTACGATCGCCGCTGATAGTCCGGGTGAAGGGATGGGAGCCACTTTTACTGTCCAATTGCCATTACTGAATGTTGAGCCGGAAATCAAACATACAAATGAATTGCCACCGCAAGAACTCGATATGACGGGAATTAGAATCCTCGCCGTGGATGATGACCCTGATGCGCGTGAGTTATTAACTGTATTGTTGACCCAATACGGAGCGGAAGTTGTGACGGTTGCATCTGCGGCGCAAGCGCTGGCAACTTTGGAATCCTTCCCACCCGATGTGTTAGTCAGCGATATCGGAATGCCCCAAGTTGATGGCTATACCCTGATCCAAAAAATTCGTGCTTTACCACCCGAAAAAGGTGGACAGGTTCCGGCGATCGCTTTGACTGCTTATGCTAGAGAAGACGATCGTCAGCGAGCCTTAGATACTGGCTATCAACGGCACGTTACCAAGCCTCTTGAGCCAGAACAGTTAGTTCGATCTGCGATCGCACTCGCAAGGACTAAATAACCCATATTCTGCGAAATTAAGCACAGTAACGATCGCTTGACAATCGTTACCAATCCCCAATACCAAGTGCCCCATGCCCAAAAAAACCACGATTTCCACATTCAGTACAGGAGAGAAACTTGCTTTATTGGCAACTAGCGCGATCGCCACTACTGCTTTTTTGGTTGCGATCGGTTTAACATCTCCTGCTAACGCACAGGAATGTATCCAAAATGGAGGACTTGCGGTTTGCTTAAATGATGGTTCGCTCCTCAATAATCGGCAACGGGAAGGTCGTTCGCGTTACGACAAAATCAATAAAATTTATCGCGAAGTGCTAGAAAGAGATGCGGATGAAATGGAATTGAGAACTTGGTACAGAGAATTAGAAAGACGCCGATCGTTAAGAGATATTCGCCACGATATCGCTAAAAGTCGGGAAGCTCAAGATGCGATTAATCGGATTTACATAGAAGTGCTGGGGCAAATTGCCGATCGCAAAAATCTGGAAATGTGGACAAAACATTTAGCTAGAGGAAGAACCATGCGGGAAGTGCGCCAAGAAATCGAACGCATCGCACAAGCTCAAAATACCCCAGGATATACCTGGCGCTGAGATCGATCACAGCCGCCCGATCGCGATTTCCAAACCGCGACAAACGCCGGCGAGAAAATCTAGGTTGAGGGTTTCGATGCGATCGCTCGCTTGATGATAATGGGGATTCCGCATAAAAGCCGTATCCGTAATCATCATCGCCCGATAACCGTTATCCCAAAAAGGTGCATGATCGCTGAGGCGAGTTTGGGGAACAATTGTACCTCTACTTGGCACTGGCAAAAACTCGCATTTCGTTCCACTTCCGCGAATATTTCCCCTCAGTTTTATTAAATCGGTCAGCGCGGTTAAGTTACCAATTAAAGCGATAAAATTACCGCGATCCGGATAGAAGCGTTCCAACCCAGCCGGGTAACGTTGGGAATTAGGAGAATCATCGCAATAACCCAACATTTCTAATGATATCATTAAACGCAATCGCTGTCCTTGTTGCTTCAATAAATCCGCATATGCTTGGCTACCTAACAAACCATATTCTTCCATATCAAAAGCCACAATTCGCACGGGATATTTAATCGGTTTCGCTGCGAAAGCTTTAGCTAATTCCAGTAATACAGCAACGCCTGTACCGTTATCATCCGCCGCCGGACTTCCCGGTACTCCATCATAATGTGCGCCAATTAAAATAGGTGGATATTCCTTACTAGAGGAAGGTAAATTGAGGATAAGGTTGTGATGAATTTTGCCATTTACTGTGAATTCGTGAGTTTCCACATTTCCCCATTGTTGCAATTGTGCGCGGATATATTGTTGTACGTAAAGATGAGCGATCGGCGAGAGGTAAGGATCGCGATCGCGCACAATTTCCGCGAGATGATTTTGCAATCGTTGTTTAAGATCCAAATTTGTTTATCCTTGCTAATTTAGCCAGTTGAGTACCTGAAGATCGGGTATTCGCTGAAAGTGAGCTTGGTTGTTTGTTACTACTGCTACCCCTAGCACCAATGCCGAAGCTGCAATTAAAATATCTGCATCTCCGGTCGGCAAGCCACGTTTTTTCAAATCAGCGTATATATCTGCTGCTTTTATGACAATTTCATCTGTTAGGGGTAAAACGATATTTTTGGCGCAAAAATTATTGAATAGGCTTATCTGTTTAGTTGCACCTTTCGCTTTTAGTCCCCGCAGAATTTCATAGCGAGTGATAATTGAAAAAGTAAACCGACTCTGTTCGGCTAAATATTCTGTCGCTTTCGTTATGACGATTGGATTCTGTCGCATGATAGCTGAAAGGATATCGGTATCTAAAATAACTTGTGCCACAACTTTTATGGGGTATGTCCGGTAAAGAAATTACTGCGATCGCCTGCAATTTGTTCTATTTCATTTATCTCCTCTTCAGATAAACCTTCGTAGACTTGAGCCGCTAATTTAAGCATTTCTTCTGGATTTAGTTTTGATGAGGTTTCAATTATTAATTTGACGGATTCTCCATCAGGTATTTCCGGTTTAGTTAAAGGGCGAAAAACACCTTGTTCGTAGATTGCATCTAGAGTTTGGATCATGCTGCTTTTTGGAAGTGGATGGGTAATATGATTATTATACAGGAATCTAAACAATTAGAGCCAACCAATATGGGGTGCTAATGGAGAGGGCAAAAATTATGGACGATCCAGAAATAAGGATTATTAGTTGGTTGAGAGAAATCTAAAAGTGCTTCTCCCAACTCTTCTAATTGTGCGATCGATAAAGTTTGAATTCTCGCTTGAAGTTCGGGAGTAAGCGCACCAATTCGACGGTGGAGTAACCGCAAAACCATTGATATTGCTCCTCTTCGTCGTCCTTTTTCTAGAATATCTTGATAAATGACAGATTCATACATAAATTTTTCTCTCAATAGTTGGTTAGCCAGGAAAACAAATAAAGCCCTCTGCGGACTTTATTTGTTTTTTATTTATGCTTGATGAGACTCTAACCAAGCAGTTAAATCTGTTGGTTGAGTGAAATCTAAAAGTGCTTCTCCCAAGTCTTCTAATTGTGCGATCGATAAACTTTGAATTCTCGCTTGAAGTTCCGGAGTAAACGTACCAATTCGACGGGTAAGCTGGCGCATAATCACAGTTACTTCTCCTCGTCGTTGTCCTTGTTCCAAGATATCTTGATAGGTGACAGACTCAAGCATAATTTCCTCTCTGAATAGTTGGCTAATCAAATTTTTGTCAAATCGCAAACCTGCAAGGACATATATACAGGCTGCCACATTTTGCCGTTGCGGGGTTTCTTCAATATTAGCGACCTGTTGGGCTACTTGCGCGAGTAAAGCCTGGGGTGAGTCGCTTCGCGCTAATGTCGCCAGCGGTAAAAGTCCAGAATTGGCTAACAGTGGCGCGGGGTCTTCTTCCCACATTCGGATGACTCGATAGCGATGGCGGGTGTTACGGGCGGTAAACTCATTGGTATAGGCGATTTCGGAAGTAGTGGATTTGAGAAAAATGACTACTTGTTCTACGTCGCAACGGTATTTTCGATACAGTCTCAGCCAGTAATCAAGCATCCGTAATGGTAGTGGCGGATCTGATGCTGGTAAGGTTTGAAATTCCAAGTGCAGAATTAGATTTGGGGTTTGTAGTAAGGTGATAGAATCGGCGCGAATTGGTTCCAGGCTGAGTTCTGTTTTTAATACTTGAATGTTAGATGTTTCGGATGGGAGTAGCCATTGGATAAATTCGGCGGGGTATTCTTCGGCGAGGTATTTACAAAGGTTGTCGGTGTTCAATGGTGGATTGGGTATTGAATAGATTTGGTTTGATATTATTTTATATTATATTGGAGAAAGCTAATGGAGATTGCAAAATTTATGGATGATACAGAAATAATGATTAAAGGAATAGAGGCTTTGCAAAAGTCTCTTGGTTCTGCGGCTGCATTGCGATTTCTCACACTTTTGCATCGGGAACCTACGAATTATGTGGAAGTTTCGCGGCGGCTTTATGAAGGGCAAACGATAGATGAGATATTTGCTAGGGCAAAGCAGAATTGGCAGGGGTAAATTAAGGTGGATTTGTTTATATAGATTTTGCATGAGTCGCATCAACCGCCTGCGATTCAAATCGCAGGCTAATAGCGAAAGTCCTCTGAAGAGGACTATGTTATAAAAGAATATTTTGGTTAGAGAAAACAATTGCTTTTGCTTTTTCTTCAGTCGTCTTTAGACGACTTTAGCTATTAGCCTGGGAATTGATTCCCAGGCGGGCTGTGTTCACCAACGAGTGATGTATTCCCAGGCGTTTTCCACAGCTTTAATTACTTTTTCTCTTCTCTTCATCAAGAATACCAGCACGACGAACTTTGATAATCAAGCTAGTACCTTCAGTCAGCATCCAAAGCACAGCATCCAGCGGAGGATATCCTTGGTAAACCCGGTAATTTCCTTCAACACTAATCAATAAAGCTTGCAAAATAAATAAAGCAGCAAGCGATTTTAATTCAATTTGTTGACGAGTATTTTTAACCGCTAATTTTGCTTTTTTCATATTGTCTACCTCGATAATTGCCTTCTGTATACCAAGTTAGACAGAGTTTATTTAATTGAGAATCGAAATAAGTAGAGCGAAGTATATCTTACGAGAAAGTAGATTTAAGTAGAACAATGTAGGATTTTGTAATTTATTACTTGCCATCGTCTTGGCACTTAAAATAGAATAGCTTTAAAGTTTCAGGCAATTAGAATTTATGAATCTGCCAAAATATGAAGATCAGGAAGCAGTATTTCTAGAAGCAATGGCAACCCGCTTTTGTTTTAGCGGCAAGAACCGAATTATATTTGTAGAACGCTTCCGGGAAAAGAATGCTGATTCAAACAATAAAAGTATTGCAGAATATTATCAAGTAGAGTTACTAGAAGGAACAAAGAATGGCATTGCTGAGACGATTTTTACCCAGCAGTTGAGTGCAATTTGCGACAAACTGGCAGAGGATGGATGTGATTTTAATGGTGCTACTAAAGGCAGGTGGAAAATTGCCAAACGCTGGCTGCGCGAGGTAATATTTCCCCAATGGGCGAAAGAGCAAGGTTTAGTAACTCCTCCACCATTTACTATTGACCAAATTTGGCAACAACTGAAAGCAAAGGCGAATGATTCTAACCTATTATAGGTGGTGCTAGCTGAAGAATTGCGTGAAGTGCCTGTCTTGGGGGCTAGGCGTAACAAGTCCCGAAAATCTGTGCCTGTGAATAGCGATATTAAATATGAGGTGAAAGTTGAACGCGAAGGATACTTAATATTATTGGAGAGGGAACCATCGGGGGCGGTTTGTTGTTTATGTCCTTCGGAATATGCGCCTAATTCTCGTTGCGCTACTGGGGTAATGGTTTTGCCGCAATGCCCCCCATCAGAGTATGCAACTTTTGGATCGGATGAGGTGGGAAGAGAGCAAATTTTAGCTTTGATTACGCAGGAATTGCCGCCTCTAGATTGGTTGGATAAAAGTAAAGATGAGGCTTTGGAATTGGAGCGAGAGGATTTGTATGGACTGCTGGAATATGTGGAAAAATATCCGGATTCTCAGGTGTTGTACACGGAATATACCGTAACACAATCATAACGCCATTGTAGGGGCGAAACATGATGGAATCTTGGGAACAGCTAAATCAACAGGTGATTACACTTTATCAGCAAGGTCAGTTCTATGAGGCAGCAGTAATTGCCGAACAAGTTTTAGATTTAGCATTTTCCCTTTATCAAGGTGATCATCCCGATGTAGCATTCAGTTTAAACAATTTGGCAGTACTTTACAAATCCCAAGGCAGATACAGTGAAGCGGAACCCCTGTACCAACAAGCACTGGCGATGAGACAGCGCCTATTTAAGGGCGATCATCCCGATGTGGCACAAAGTTTAAACAATTTGGCAGTACTTTACTACTCCCAAGGCAGATACAGTGAAGCGGCCCCCCTGTACCAACAAGCACTGGCGATGAAACAGAACTTGTTTAAGGGCGATCATCCCGATGTGGCACAAAGTTTGAACAATTTGGCGGAACTTTACAAATCCCAAGGCAGATACAGTGAAGCGGAACCCCTGTACCAACAAGCACTGGCGATCTGGCAGCGCCTATTTGAGGGCGATCATCCCGATGTGGCACTCAGTTTGAACAATTTGGCATTACTTTTCCAATCCCAAGGCAGATACAGTGAAGCGGAACTCCTGTACCAAGAAGCACTGGCGATGAAACAGAACTTGTTTAAGGGCGATCATCCCGATGTCGCGCTCAGTTTAAACAATTTGGCAGTACTTTACAAATCCCAAGGGAGATACAGTGAAGCGGAACCCCTGTGCCAAGAAGCACTGGCGATGTGGCAGCAGCTATTTGAGGGCGATCATCCCGATGTGGCACAAAGTTTAAACAATTTGGCAGTACTTTACAAATCCCAAGGCAGATACAGTGAAGCGGAACCTCTGTATCAACAAGCACTGGCGATGACACAACGCCTATTTAAGGGCGATCATCCCGATGTAGCACTCAGTTTGAACAATTTGGCATTACTTTTCCAATCCCAAGGCAGATACAGTGAAGCGGAACCCCTGTACCAACAAGCACTGGCGATCTGGCAGCGCCTATTTGAGGGCGATCATCCCGATGTAGCACGAAGTTTGAGTAATTTGGCAGTATTTTACGATTCTCAAGGCAGATACAGTGAAGCGGAACCTCTGTACCAACAAGCACTGGCGATGACACAACGCCTATTTAAGGGCGATTATCCCGATGTGGCACTCAGTTTGAACAATTTGGCAACACTTTACGATTCTCAAGGCAGATACAGTGAAGCGGAACCTTTGCACCAACAAGCACTGGCGATCTGGCAGCGCCTATTTGAGGGCGATTATCCCGATGTGGCACTCAGTTTGAACAATTTGGCAACACATTACGATTCTCAAGGCAGATACAGTGAAGCGGAACTCCTGTACCAAGAAGCACTGGTGATGACACAACGCCTGTTTAAGGGCGATCATCCCTATGTGGCACTCAGTTTGAACAATTTGGCGGAACTTTACAGATCCCAAGGCAGATACAGTGAAGCGGAACCCCTGTGCCAACAAGCACTGGCGATGTGGCAGCAGCTATTTGAGGGCGATCATCCCGATGTGGCACAAAGTTTGAACAATTTGGCATTACTTTTCCAATCCCAAGGCAAATACAGTGAAGCGGAACCCCTGTACCAACAAGCACTGGCGATGAGGCAGCGCCTATTTAAGGGCGATCATCCCGATGTAGCAAAAAGTTTGAATAATTTGGCAACCTTCTTAGCAGCCACCGATCGCCCTACGCAAGCGCTAGAACTGATCCAGCAAGCAGCAGCAATGGAAGGGCGAATGATTCGCCGCCAGTTTGCTTACAGTTCGGAACGCGATCGCCTCACCTATCTCGATAAGATCAGAAAAACATTAGAAGTTTTACTCTCCCTCGTCTGGCGCTACCTTTGCGACTCCCCAGAAGCAGTGCAAATTGCCCTCGATGTAGTGCTGCAACGCAAGTCCCTCAGCGCTTCTGCCCTTGCTGCTTTCAACTATGCTTTATTTAGCGGACGCTATCCCCACTTGCAAGAAGAATTTACTCAACTGCGCCGCCTCCAAGCAGAACTCGTTCATCTTACCTTCGATCCACCCCTCCCCGATCCAAAAGTTTCCGTAGAAACATACCAATCTCTGCGAAAAGCGCATCAAAAAAAGCTTGCCGAATTAGAAGCACAATGCCAACAATTAGAAAAGCAACTGGCATCCCAAGTCCCGGAAATTCAACTGCAAGAACAAGAAACGGATCGTCGCGCCGTCGCTTTGGAATTGCCGTCAGGTTCTACTTTAGTGGAATTTGTTCGCTTTAATCTATTTGATTTTACTGCCCCAGAAAAAACGCGATGGCAATCTGCCCAATATGTAGCGTTTATCTTACCTGCCCAACAACCAGATGCGGTGCAGATGATTAAATTAGGAGAAGCAGAACCAATTGATAAGTTAATTCGAGTTTTTCGAGAAGCATCTGCAAAACCTGGTAACTTGCTAGGCGCGAGAAAAAAACCGCAAACTCCCGATGCAGATAATGTCACTGTCGGGGAAAAACTGCGTCAACAAATTTTCGATCCGATCTTGGTTGGGTTAAGAAACCCGGTTTCTTGGAGAAACCGGGTTTCTGAAGATTCGCCGCCCAGAAACCCGGTTTTTTGGAAAAACCGGGTTTCTAAAGAACATTTCTTCATTGCACCCGATGGCGACTTAAACCTGCTGCCGTTTCAGATATTACCAATGCCAGAAACGGACAAGTTGCTGATGGATGAATACACTATTAGTTATCTGAGTGTCGGGCGAGATATCCTGCGGCGAAAAGTAGCGACAAACCGCCCCGTTTCGGATGCTTTGATTATCGCCGATCCTGATTTTAATTTAGCCGTTAGTAGTGAGGACTTCAGTCCTCAAATCGCTAAAGCGCTTACTACAAACTTATCAGCTTTAAGTTCTAGTTTTCACCCCGTACCGGAAACAGGCTTTTTAGGCAAAAGAGTTGCCGAAAAACTCGGCGTTAAACCCTATCTGCAACAAGAAGCTTTAGAACCTATTCTCACTAGCAGTAAATGTCCCCGCTTGTTGATGATTGCCACTCACGGTTACTTTGCCGAAGAAAATCAACCAGCTTATCTTAATTTAATTGTTCAACTCCTTAACTGTGCCAACGGTGAGGAACGAGAAATCTTACAAAAACACCCTCAATTGCTAGATGAAAAATTGCTGGAAATTATGGCAGATGTCGCCACTGATCTAGCTGACAACGATAACGAAAATAGCGCTAATTGGTTACGCAATTTCGCCAAGCAATTACCGGAAATCATCAAGGAAATAAACCCGAATAATTCAGAAACACATCGCCTCAACACCCAAATCGAAAACCCGATGATGCGTTCAGGACTTGCCTTTGCGGGTGCAGAAACTTGGCTAAAAGGTGGCAAACTTCCGCCAGAAGCAGGCAAAGGTTTTCTGTTCGCCCAAGATATCATCGGTATCGATTTATGGGAGAATGAAATCGCGATTTTAGTTGCCTGCGAAACTGCGATCGGCGATATCAAAAATGGTGAAGGCGTATTCGGTTTACGTCGCGCTTTTGCCGTCGCTGGAGCGAAAACTTTGGTAATGAGTTTGTGGTCAGTTCCCACGAAAGCAACCGTGCTACTGATGGAGCGATTTTTTGATAATTTGCAGCGCGGTTTAAGACGGGTTGATGCGTTACAAGAAGCGCAAAATTATATTCGCAGAATTACGATCGAAGAATTGCAACAATTTCCTCTCGGTTGTGAGGTAATCGATGAACTTTTGACATTAAAAATATTATCAGAAAGTAGGCTATCTTGTCAAGAGTTTAGACCGATCGAGCATAAATTTTTCTGGGGTGCTTGGGTTTGTCAGGGAGAGACAAATGAGTTGAAATAAAGGTACGTAGTTGCGCTTTAGCGCCAAATAAGAGCGCTGAAGCGCAACTACGTACCTGAAAATTATCCCTTTTGAATGATTAAATGAGTTGGTTTGTAAGTACGAATAAAGTTACTCATCACTTCCCTTTCTTCAATAGTTGGAGTTGCCAAACAACCGGAAGTTCCCGTTTGGGAATTGTTCTTAAATGCTGACGGATCGTAGTGAACTCCCAGTCCGCTGCGATTTGTCTTGAAAGTAGGTGTAACGGGTGACCAAACACCGCCAAATTCTCCAGAAGCTTTATCGACAGCACCTGGGCGATCGAATGTATAAACACCAAACGGAATAGGCGTTTGAGAACCTGCTACATCAGCGGGCGTTTGTTTGCTGACTCTCCCAGAAACGCACCGCACTGTATTCACAACTTTGCCCGTACTATCAATCAATTGGGTGCGGTAAACTTTTAACCCGCCGGCAATAGTTTCGTTCGTCTGAGTAGCGACAACTTTCGCTCCTTTTATCGAGTGAGAATTATCGTTATTGTTATCAGTTGAAGTTTCCCTCACAAGAAATTCTAAAGCGACCCAACGATTTGTGCCAATCTGCACCCAATTCCTTCCCCCAGCGGCTACCGGGTCGCCCGTCACCGATACCTTCGTACCGTTGGCAATTGTATCGACAACTAAACCGTTGGCGCTAGAACGTACATTCAAGGGGTCGCCTTGAGTTCTCACAGTAGCGGTGTAACTCATTTTTCCTTCCTTTACAGAATCTTAAGAAATGTTACAATCTTAAACTAAACTTAAGATTTAGCGAGCTGTTTTATGCCTATTGTACGCATCCACCAGATCGTTGTCTTGCAGGAATACCTGCTGCTGGTCTTCCACACCAATAGTACTGGGTGGCAGTTTCGGGTGACTAACTCGACAGGGAAAGTTTTTGGGATGCAACTGGCTTATGAGACGCCTGATGCAGCTGAGAGGGTGGGGCGCAATTGGATTGATTATAGATGCAATTTCAGAAGCCAAAAATAACGCACAAAACGATATTTTGCATCTTTGCATAACAACAAATAATTAGACATCTCCAAAAATTCTTGTGGGGTAGGCATCCTGCCTGCCCTTTGAGATTCTTTTGGAGGATATGTCTAATGGTGCGTTACACTGCGTTAACGCACCCTACAAACAAGCACTATGGTTTGGGTGAAATTCCTTTTTCTTCCAGGCAACGCTTAAATTCAACTTCCGCTTCTGTCGGTTCGGGATTATCGGTAACTTTCAAAGCACCGACAAGTTGATGAGAACCTCTTTTATCTAACGGTCTATCTAACTCAGCAACGGTATCTTTGTCGCCATTAGCTAAATACTGTCTGCATTCTCCTATGGCATCGATTCGCATTTCCCTGGATCTGGCAACGTCAGAATCTCCTTCTGTAAGATGGGTAGGTGTGCCTGATGTAGGGGATGAAATTGCTAAGGCGGAGAAAGCAGGTAAACCGAACATCCAGACAGTGATAGCTAGGAGTACTGTTGTGGCTGTGCGGTAAACTAGCTGAAAGCTTCTGTGCAAGTTAATCACGATCGCATTCCTTTGATGTTGAATCAGTCTGTCATCTGTTATGTTAATTAAGGTCGCACAAAAACTAATGTTCCTTGAGAAAGATTAAATACAAGCTGCTACTACCTCAGACGCACTTAGGGAAAATTTGGAGAAGCTGGAGTGGCGATCGCACCAACTGCCAGCTTCTTAAATACAGCCCTTTACCGCTTAGGAAAGCAGCGCTTGAGCGCTGAGAATAAACGTTTCATTTACCGAATCTACACTCCGCACTGAAAGAGTGGGAGACTCAACAACCGCGACTAAATCTAACTGAGGAGTATTTCCCCCGCTAACAATCGCAAAAATATTAGTTTTAAATGTTTCATTTGATGTTTGGATGACATAATCTTCCGGTTTTCCTGCTAATTGGATTAGATCGAGACCCGGTACAATAGCATCACCGCCCAGAATATCGAAGTGGGAGATTAATGCGTAGTCGGCATCTCCTTGACCTACGTAAAACTTTGACGGGGTGGGATTGGAGGCGCTGCGACCGACACCGATAATAAAGCGATCGCTCACACCCGAATTAGAGCCAATCAAGGTATCGACTTCGCCAACTCCCAAACTGGTAGGAACAATTTCCGGAGTCGCTCCAGTAATTACATCAATAGCAACTCCGGTAATTGTAGAGTTACCCGTGTCAAAAGCACTCACATAGTCATTGCCGTTGCTGCCACTTAAAAAGGCAGGACGAGACTCATTTCTGCCAGACTTTGTGTAATGTTCCAAGGCGGAACTAAAAACGCCAGAACTAACTGCTGCCGCTACATCCGGATTGAAGGCTAAATAAACTTCTTCGTTGAAAGCCGAAGCCTGACGACCCTCATTTTTCCCGATTTGAATGAAATGGGAAAAACCAGAAGCAAAAATTCCTGCCGCTACGGCATTAGCAACATCGGGATTGCGCTGCAAATAAAACCTTTCATTGTAGAAAGCGTCCGATATTACCCGACCTTCTGCTTCGCCAGTTTGGATAAAGTGCGCCAAAGCAGAGGGTAACTCTCCCTGCATCACCTTTGACAAGACATCGAAATTATTGGGCAAGAAACCAGAGCCATAGTAACCGCCTTCGCTCCAGAATCGCGAAACGGAAGTTCGTCCCTCTTGCATTCCAACTAATTGAAAATGTTGCAGACCAGACTGAAAAGTTCCGGCTTTAACAGCCACCGCTACATCTGGATTCTTTTCCAAGTAATAACCTTCGTCAAATATGGCAAAACTCATGGTCACGCAGTATAAAATAGATCGCGGTTGGGGTAAGGGGACTCGCAAATAGTTATCCCCAATTCCCAAACAAGTGATACAAGTCGATGAATTTATTTACGGAAAATTGTCAGTTGTTAGTTGTCAGTCGTCAGTTGTTAGTTGTTCGGTGAGCGAGTCTCCTACTTCTTTTGAGAGACGTTGTGCAACAGATTTTTATGGCAACCTAATAAATAGACATCTCCTCCAAAAGAATCTCAAAGGCAGGCAGGATGCCTACCCCACCAGAATTTTTGGAGATGTCTAAAGTAACCATTCCTTCCACCTTGCAGGAGAACGTTCATGTCAGTTGTGCTGGTCGGTACAGAAGGGGGAGTTTTTCAACTCGATAACAGTTCCCACGATATCCGAGAGGAGGCGGGGTCTCCTTCCGTATCGTTTTTAGCATCGGCTGGTGCAACTGTCTTTGCTTTCTCGCGAGAGGGTGCAATTTGGGTACGCAGCAAACAGAATAACTGGCAAAAAGTTAACGAAAAACCCGTTAAGGAAGAAGTTTGGTCGTTTGCAGCTGACCCCGCCAAGTCTGGGCGACTGTATTTGGGTGTTTCCCCGGCTATGCTGTACCTCAGCGATGATGGCGGAGAAAGTTGGAGGGAAGTCGAATCGATTCGAGGAATTCCGGGATACGAGACTTGGACTTTTCCTCCACCGCCGCACATTCCGCACGTCCGCTATATTTCTCCCGACCCCCAGGTAGCTGGCGGTGTGTACATCGCGGTGGAAGAAGGCGGCATCTATCACAGCATTGATGGGTGTCAGACGTGGAAAAGTCTGAACGAGGGACTGTATTGGGATGTGCATACGGTGATTCCGACTCTCAACAGTCTCAGGCTGTATGCGACGACAGGCAAGGGTTTTCATCGCAGCAGTGATGGCGGACTGCACTGGCAATATTCGATGAATGGGTTAGATCGCAAATATACTGTTTCTTGCGTAACGATGCCAACGCAACCGCAGAAGGTGTTCGCAGCAGCAGCGGCGGGGCCACCTCCAACTTGGTCTAGGGGTGCTAATGTGGGGATATATCGCAGCTATGATGGCGGTGAGAACTGGGTGCAGTTGCAGGAGAGTTTGCCAGAACAGTTCGATCGCATGGTGCTGTTAACGATCGATAATGCTGGCGATATTTGGGCTGCAAGTGGGGATAAGGTTTTCAGCAGTTCGGATGATGGTGAAAGTTGGCAATTGGTGGCCAAAGATTTGCCGAATGTGCGATCGCTTGCTATATATACGAATCTACAAGCTAATTCTTGACAGAAATTCGGGCACTCCTTGAATACCCAAATTAAGACTCAATACTGCCCCCGCGCCCGTACCTTCTTCATCCCGATTATCGCCACCAGCTGTAGTGATGTAAAGATCGATTTTAGAGCCCTCGGTCTTCTTGCGATCGCTCTCCAGTCTGATTTTCTATTCTTGTTGTGCCTGCATTCCTCAATATCGATAAATCTGCTTGCGCCGTAGTAAGAGGTTTGGTACCGCTGCATAAGCCGGTTGTCAATTCAGCGTCTTCATTGCCAGCATAAACGAGGTACTCTTTACCTTTTTCAAAATTGTAGCCGCAACTGGCGCTAGAACGAGATGTCATTACTACAGCTTGTCTGCTAATTCTACCTTTCCAAACTTTGGAAACTTCAAATGTAACTTTCACTTCTGTAAAAAGTCGATCGGCTTCGTTGTCGTTATTTGGTTGGCGATCGACTGCACGCTGACGCACAACAATATCGGTTACTTTACCAGCAAAAACGGCTCTCGCTTGTTGATAGCTTCGTCTGGGGTTAGCGGGAAGACAACTACAGGCATCGGCAGGATTGGCATTTAAAAGCATTAATAAGCTGGCAGCAACAAGTAGGATTTTTTTCATAACTTACACCTGATGATAGGGGTCGTTCAACCGAAAGCATTGACCTCTACTTCACAGGGAAAGTTCCGCTGCTTTTTCCGGGATTCTGACTTGCTGCTTCTGGCTTGACAACCAACAATTGTTAAGCTTGCCCATAAAGCAGCAATTATGGGTTGTTTTTTGGCTTTTCTAATTTGTCGAATCCAGGTTTTCGTTTGCATATACCCTGCTTATTTGGGGACTGGAATGCCACGTAATTAATGTCTCATCCAAATAGGAATTTTCAGGACGAGGGAGACAAATTTCCGCCGTGGAGCGGCGATAGCTGCTAGTGAGCGGATTCGATCGAATTATTTATTACTTAAGATAGATGCAATCGGTAATATAATAGCATTGTATGATGGTTTTTTGCTTTAAGCAGGAGATATACATGGTGCAAAGTCAAGAGCTAGAAGTGTTGCATCCCAAACTTCTGGCCGATGTCGAAGGTTTGCGGGGCCAGAAGGAGCGGTTAACGCTGTCTGCAATGGCGGAACGGGGCAATTTGGTTGAAGGGCAACTTTACACAACCAATGTGCAAGAAGTTGCCAAAACGCTTCAGTCGGTGTCCAAACCACGGGGAGATTAGTTTGTCGGCATTCTGCCCGAAACGGGTGAGGTGGAAGCGATCGACCTAGTGGAAAGAAAGAGTGGCGATCGCCGAACTGCAAACCTCCCATCCCGGATCTGCCGTTAGTTCCCATGTTACGCTCAGTATGGAGGTAGCTTATACTATTTTGTCTTATCTGCGATCGCCTAGTAGCTGATTAGACAACGCAGACCAAAGACTATATTTAGCAAAACAACAGGGTAGCAATCAAATTATACATTCTTATCGTGGCAATTTCTGACACTATTTAAATGTAAGAGAGACTTATGAATTTAGCTTCTGAAGTTCAGATATTTGGAGAATTTTTGGCAGAAATACCTGCCAGCAACGAGTATCTCACACTCAACTTTTCTCCGCATTCCGCTCCCCGCAAACGTCGCTGGCAACACAACGGTATATCGGCAGATTTCTTGGGCGACTACTTTGCAGCTTTTTTTCCGGGCGAGCCGACTGAAGACAGCAAAATCAACCGCAAAGATACCGTCAAAGGAATTGTCAGCTATATTGCCAACGAGCTTTTGGAAAATGCAGTTAAATACAGCGATGAGTCTGCCAATCTGCCGATCGGCATTACTTTATATTTGTACGAACACGAACTGATATTTAATGTTACAAATTATGCTAACCGGGAAAGGGTGGAAAAATATCAGGACTTTATCCGGGAATTGCTCGATTCCGATCCGGATGAGTTCTATACCCGCCAACTGGAAAAAACCGCGCTGGGAAACGGCGAATCCAATATGGGCTTGCTGACCACGATCAACGATTATTCAGCCCGCTTGAGCTGGAAATTCGAGCAGGTGGATCGGTATCCAGACATAATTCATGTAAGCGCGATCGCACGTTTAGCTGTCTAAACTTTTCCATCTATAATTCTAATCGGCAGACAGGTGCGAGCATCCGAATATGCCATTAGAGTTAGGATTGAAAGTTGAGTAGTAGGTACAATTCTTTATGGCAAGGAGTACGGAACTGGTGGAAATCAAAACCGAGGACTATTATATCTGGCACGACCCGGAAACCTCAACAGTGTTTTTTCGGGGCTTCCTGCGATTGGCTGGTATAGAAGAATATAAACCTGTCATGGATTTGTTGCTAGGTGCGCTCGAAAAATCTCCCAATTTCACCATTAACTTGCGCGAGCTGCAATTTCTCAATAGCTCCGGCATCAGTATGCTATCTATGTTTGTGATTAAAGTGCGGGAGAAAGGCAACGTAAATCTCGCTCTCCAAGGTTCAGAAAAGATTCTTTGGCAGACCAAATCCTTAAAGAACCTCCAACGCTTGATGCCTGGGTTAAAAGTGGAGTTTGCTTGATGGGATATGATGAACGCAGAGCAAATCACCAATCGAGAAGCCGCACTTTTAGCGGAGATAGAACGTCTCCGCCAAGAAGTGGCTCACCTAAAACAAACTAATAGCGATCTGGAAATTGCTCTGCTTACGACTATAGAACATGGCGATCTCATAGAAGCCGAGTTGCACGAATCTAACCAAAAGTTGCAGGCAGAAATCGGCGAACGCCAGCTGGCACAAGCAACGTTACAAGAAATTTTAGAAACGGCTTCTCAAGATAAGGCTGACCTGGAAATAATGCTTCAGACGACAAGAGAACACGGCGATGCAGTGGAGTATCAGTTATATACTCAAGCCGTGGAAACGATGCGCCAAAGCGAGGAGCTATTTCGGGCGATCTCCGAGTCCACATCTATTTTGATGATTTTGACTCAGCAGCAGAATGGGATGATTTCCTATGCCAATACAGCTTCCAGCGAGATGCTGAAAATCGATGTGCAAACTTTGATCGGAACAAAGGTGCAAGCATTTTTTGCCAATCCGGATGACGAGCAAAAAATCAACGATTTGCTGTCAGTGCAAGGCCATGTACGGGATTACGAAATGCAGGTGAAGAGACAAGATGGTAGCCTGTTTTGGGTATCGGCTTCCGTGCATCCTTTGCGTCTTGCGGAAGTGTCAAGTTTGCTGACAACACTATACGATATCAGCGATCGCAAAGAAGCAGAATCTGCCTTGCGTCAGTCGCAAGAAAAACTGCAAAAGCAGGCACAGCAATTGGAACAGATAGTGGAACAACGCACCCAGGAACTGCGACTTTCTGAGGAGAAATATCGCAGCATCTTTGAAAATGCGATCGAGGGGATCTTTCAAATGAGTGGGGACGGACGCTATTTGAATGCGAATCCCGCATTGGCAAAGATGTACGGTTACGAATCTCCTGCGGAATTAATTGCCAGCGTCAAACATATTGGTAAGCAACTATACGTGCAACCCCAGAGATGGGAGGAATTGCTTGCTTATTTGAAGGGACTCGATTCGCTTAGCGGGTTCGAGTCACAAGTTTACTGCAAAGATGGCAGCACTATCTGGATATCAGAAGATGTCCGCGCAATTTACGATCGCGATGGTTCTTTGCACTATGAGGGAAGCGTGCGCGATATTAGCGATCGCAAGGCGGCGGAAGCAGAATTGCGCCAGCAAAGGTTTCTCTCGGAACGGTTGTTGCTCAACGTATTACCTCAATTGATTGCAGAAAGGTTGAAACGAGGAGAAAAGACGATCGCAGAAAACTTTGCTGAAGTTACAGTTCTGTTTGCCGATATTGCCAACTTCACCCAACTCTCTTCCGAGGTATCTCCAAAAGAACTGGTAAAGTTACTAAATGATATTTTCTCTGCGTTCGACTTATTGGCAGACCGACATGGTGTGGAAAAAATCAAAACTATTGGGGATGCTTACATGGTGGTAGGCGGATTACCCAAACCCAGACCAGATCATATCGTTGCCATTGCTGATATGGCATTGGATATGCAGCAAGAAATCCTCCAATTCCGTACACCAGGCAACCAACCTATTGCGCTGCGAATTGGCATTCATACCGGCGCTGTGGTAGCTGGAGTCATCGGTAGACGCAAACCCATTTACGACCTGTGGGGAGATACGGTCAATGTTGCCAGTCGTATGGAATCTCAAGGAGAACCCGGACAAATTCAAGTCAGTCAAACAGTTTACGAACATCTCCAGAAAAACTACCGCTTTCAGGAACGCGGTACTATTTCCATCAAGGGGAAGGGATTGATGAATACTTACTGGTTGCTCGGTCACAAAAAGGCGAGAGACTTTCGATCGACCTCCGTTACAAACGAGTGATTTTTACAGATTAATTATTCATTGTTGATAGTTAATTGTACATTGCGCCGCGTGAATTTTTCCCTAATCAAAAAGTCCGTTTGCATCGATAGTACATGAATGATGTTAAGGATTGTCTACACCGAATCATTATATATAAATTTGTTAAATTAGTGGCAGTTAAGGGCAAACATCGAGTAAATTGGCGCACAATAGCCAAAAATTAGCCAAGAGTATTTTCCACTAGAGGACGCTGGAAATGAAAGCAAATTACTCGCTGAGTAACTCTCTAATCGCAGTCAATAGTCCGTCTGTTCTAGACTTAATTATTAACTTCGGTTCTGAAGATGAAACGCAAAACCAAGCACCGCGTCGTCCGCTCAATCTCAGTTTGGCGATCGATCGCTCCAGTTCGATGGCGGGACAGTCGCTCCGATACGCGATTCAAGCAGCTCAAAATGTTGTCGATCGTCTCGCACCAGACGATATTCTTTCTGTCGTTATTTACGATGATAACGCTGAGACAATTATACAACCACAGCGCGTCGAACAAAAAGCTACTATTCGTACACAAATCGGCAAAATCAAAGCTGGTGGATGTACGAATTTGCATGGCGGTTGGCTAATGGCTTGCGATCTGGTAAAGTCCCGTCAATCTACAGAAAAAATCAATCGCGTTTTGCTATTAACTGACGGTTTGGCGAATGTGGGGATTAGCGATTCTCCTACTTTGATTAATCATGCTAGGCAACAAGCCGAACAAGGAATAATTACAACAACTTTAGGATTTGGCAACGGATTTAATGAAGATTTACTCATCGGTATGGCAAATGCAGCCGGGGGAAATTTCTATTTCATCCAATCGCCTGACGATGCTACCGATGTATTCCGAATCGAACTGGAAAGCCTCACTTCTGTTGTAGCGCAAAATCTTACGGTAATGCTGCAACTGGAAACAGCAGTACAGAGTACGGCGATTATTAATAAGTACCGTTCTACCTTTTCAGACAAAAAGATTGAAGTTTTTCTTGGGGATGTTTACGGAGTAGAAAATAAACCTTTAGCGGTAGAACTTTCCCTCGCTCCATTTTCAGATATCGGCGTGCAGAAAGTTGTTACAGTTTCCTACAAATATCAAACAGTTGTAGATGGGAATATCCAAGAAGTTAGCGACGAAATACCCATTAATATAACAGTTGGAACTGCTGAGGAAGCCAACAGCGTGCAGCCGGATGCAGCGGTAGTTGAGCAAGCGAGTAAATTGAAGATTGCCAAAGTGAAAGATGAAGCGATCGCACTCGCCGATAAAGGAGATTATACCACAGCATCGCAAAAGCTTCGCAAAACAATCGAAGATTTGAAACTCAAATCATTGCACGAAACCTTTGAAGTTGCCGAAGAAATAGATCAGCTAGATCATTACGCGCAAAGCATAGAAAACAGAAGATTTGATAATACGATTCGCAAAGAAATGCGCGATCAATCTTATCAGGCGCTGACACGCGATCGCGGCGATCTGAAATTGCGCGGACTTGCCGGATCTGCCAGCAGCTTACAGGCAGTTTCCAGCGTCGATCAAGGCGTTTTGGTGCAGTGCTTCCGCGAAAGCGGCAAATTGAGAATTCGCGTTATTTCTGATGGATACAATCAAGATTTCAACGTGCAATTTCCCCGCAACATTCGCGAAGAAGGAGTTACCTACATTGTTGATGAAATCAATTTATCTGCTGACGGAAGTTTTTATCGCGCTTCCGGTAATATTCGCCGCTTAGTTAAACCCGGAGAAGAACGCGCCGCCTCTCAATATAACACATCTACTGCCAAAACACCCAAACGACAAAAACTCAACGCACCCACTTCTGCTGCTGACTTGGAAACCACAGATAGTATAGGCGATGGAGTGCTAGTGCAGTGCGTGAAAGAAGGTAGCAAATTGAGAGCGAGAGTTGTTTCCGATGGGTACAATCCTAATTGGAATATCCGCTTTCCCCGCGACATTCGCGAAGAAAATGTTCTCTATGTAGTTGATGAAGTGGAAGAAGCGAAAAACGGGGGGTCTTATGTTGCTTATGGGAAGATTAAACGATTAGTGCAATAGATAACAAAACCACCAGGGGTTTATATCATGTTCGGTTGCATCGGTAGTGGCAAAAATTTGCGCTTACATCTGTGTTCATCTGTGTTTATCTGTTTTCATCTGTGGTTAAATTTTAACCAACGATTCTGTGCAGACAATCCTCAACATCATTCTTACGCTAACGATGCTACCGGACACGATATTAAACCCCCGGACTACTTTTTAGGCTACCTGTAGTGTCTGTGGCTCTGGTAGAGGCTTACCCATTTGCTCATAACCATACACCAAATCTTCTAAAACTTCCTTGGCGTTCTCAAGTGCTTCTTCGTATGTTTCACCGTGAGTACGAGCGTATTTCCCCCACTCTGGCAAACTAGCAACATACACTCGATCTTTCTCAGACCACTGAATCAAAATGCTATATTTCATTATTCATCACCTTGCTTTAACTGCTCTAGTTCTTCCAATGCTTCTATTACATCTTTCTCCTGGTAAGGCTTTGCATCTTTGCCATCTTTTCCAGAGAGGACTACAGGATTTGGCAGAAGCGGGTGAATCCAGTAAGAATGACTGCCTTTTCCACGTTTGGGCAAAAGCGTAAATCCTGCTTTCTGCAACATCTGTTTCAATTCTCTAACTTTTTTAGGCATTTGCCATCATAAGACTTTTTTCAATAAAACTTGAAGTGGGGTACTTAATCATTAGCCAGTCTTTGCACAAAATCTTGATGTGACTGACTTGCTAAACCCTGCTGCAATATTTCTAAAACCTTGGCTAAATTTCCAGCTAATAAAGCTGCTTTATCCAACCACAACCCAGGAAAGACTTGAGAGCAAATTACACCATCAGCATTTGGCTCAACTTGAATATATTCTCCGGCATTTAATCTAAACCAATCGAATTGGCGATCGTAAACTCGCCAAACTAAATATTCTTGTACTCCATTGCGACGATATACTTTCATTTTTTCATGCAAATCGAGAGACGCAGTAGAAGCCGCAATTTCTACTATTAATTCCGGCGCACCTTCCACATAATCATCGTCGCTGATGCGCGATTGTCCACCCTTTTCTATCCTCAATAAAGCATCCGGTTGCGGTTCGTTATCGGCATCCAGACGCACCGTTGTGTTATCGAGTGTTTCCACTCCAGGCGTAGCTACTTCGTAGGTTCCTAACCAGGTCATAATACGAGAATGGGGTTTACCATGATTTTTTGCTCGTACAGGAGATGCCATATAAACCATTCCTTCAATCAATTCAGCTTTTTTTACTTCCGGCATTGCTTCATAGCGACGCTCAAATTCAGCGCGGGTGAGCTTGTCGCCATTTTCTAAAGGAGGAATGGTTAAAGGAGGGGAAATCGCGCCAGAAGATATCATAGTTTTTGATTCGATCGCACTGTGCTAGATACTGCCAATTGTAGCAAAGATAAGTAAGATTTGGAACTTGATATCGCAAAAATATTGTTTAATGAGAAAATCTATTTTTTACATATTGTTGCAGCACAGGATTGAGAGTAAAAAAACTTGTCTTACCCTGTTCTTTTGCATCCAACAAAAACCGCCTTCCCAAAGATTGCATCGCATTCAATAAATCTGAAGTCGATAATTCTACTGTCTTGCGAATTTGCGGTAAAGAAACGGGTTCTGTTTGATTGGCAAGTTGGATCGTAACTGCTTGTTCCTGCGGAGTTAGTCGCTGAAATTGTCGGTCTAACTGCGCTTGCAAGGATTCGCACAATATCGGCGCGTCGCATTCGTTGCATTCTAAGAATTCAGAAACATTACCTCTAAATAACTCTTGGATCGTGGTGGCGGTGAACTCTAACCAGAGAGGATTTCCTTGATAAGCATTAATCAAAGTTTCCCAACTCTCTTCATCTGATAAATTATGCTGTCTGAGAATTTGTTTAGCTGCTACGCCTAAGCTACCCAATAGGAAGGAATGCACATAATTATTTACTCTTTCCAGTTTAGCGACTTCTCTAGATTTTTCCCAACTTATTAATAGTATGCAACTTTGATGACAAACTTCGGCTATTTGTTTAAATAATAGGTGATAATCTTCATATCCAGATTTATATTGACCTGCGAGTTGTCCGCTGCTGAAAAGCATTTGTAGGTCATCGAGGACAATCAAACAGCGATACTTGCGTAGGTAGTTGATGAGTTGGGAAAGTTGCGCTTCGATCGCCTGCGGTATTTCTCCTTCCTGGGAGAAGATTTGCAGCAGATTGGTGAGGATTGCATCTGGCGTTGGCGAAAAGCGGAGACTGCGGTAGATCAGGTAATCAAAATTGGTTTTGATTTGTTCTATGAGTTGCAGTGCGAGGGTAGTTTTGCCAATTCCGCCGATCCCTAGAAGTGCGATGAGACGATCGCGATCGCGCACTATCCAGTTTTCCAGGGTGGCGAGTTCGTGGGTGCGATCGTAGAAGCTGAAGATTTCCGGTGCGTCGCCTAAGTCGATGTGCGATCGGGTTGGGGTTTGTTGCGGTTGTTGCGTGACTTGTGGAAGTTGGGATTTTTTTGAACAAATATTGAAGTTATTAACTGTTGCATTATCGCTAGCTATAGTTTGTGAAAAATTATAAAACCTTGCTCTCTCTAATATGGATTTAACATTCGTTTTTGTGACATCTTCTTTTAAGACATCTGAAAAAATTTTCCATAGTTCAGAAGCAACACTCCTAATGTAACCTTCACTGCAATTCCGTTCTTGTGCAATTTTGGCATATTTCTGACCTTGGAACGTTTCCCTTAAGATAGCCTGTTGCAGGTCGTCCAAGTGTTTTCCCGTCTTGGCAAAGACTAGATCGTCGGCAAATCTTAAGATTTCCTTAAGCTCCATAGGTACTGTATCTGCTGGTTTTGGTGTATTTTATCTGATTTTTTATGACATTATCTCACAATTTAGATGACAAAATTCGACTTTTCCTGATGCAGTTAGCCAAATTACTGCACAATAACAGCGAGCTTATCATATTTAAGAATGGCAACAAACTTGTACAACCAAGGATGAGGACAACCCAAATGACCCACACGCTAGTGTAGACCTGCTTCGTTTAAGTAACGAAACCTAACCTTTGCAAATACTTTTTAAGTTAATTAAGAAAAATTGACAGAACGTAACAATGGCTGAAAATAAACAAATCATCCCCGGTGATAGATATACTGAAATCCTGGAAGGTGGGACAATAAAGCTCACAGCCAAGACAGTTCAGTTTGGTTCTAATGTTTTTCAATTTCATAACGTCACAGGTTTTGGCATAGCCAAAGTGGATACAATTAAAATCCCTCTGGGCTCGCTTTTTATTTTGTTTATCATAGGATTGGTTCTCGGCAGTCTTCCAAATATTAGCCTAGTAGGCGGATTACTGGTTTTAGGAGCGATTGCTGGAGTTATATACAACATTACTCAGCCACAACGGTATGGTCTAGGACTATATTTGAATTCAGGACACATGAAAGTATTTGTGACTACGGATGTGAGAGGTTTAAAAATTGTAGTTGAAGACCTGTGTAACTACATGGAAAATAATAAATTAGGTGGTTACGTAGTGAATATAGTTGGAGGAAATGTTACGGGTAATTACATTGGAGGAGACGCTTCTGGCACTACTTCAACTTATCGTTAAACAACTAGACAAAAAGCAAAATGGGAGGAATTTATGGGAAACGAATCAATACAAAACAGTATCGGAGGAAGCTTTGAAGGTAATTTCACAGGTGGGGATGTCCATCAAAGTAGTATCGTATACCATAAACAAGAATCTGCATTACCAAAAGAAGATAAGGCTGAAATCGAATCTTCTATTTCCAAACTTAAAGCGAGTATTGAGGCAGAGTCAAACTTGACTAAAGACCAAAAAGAGAAAGTTTTAGCACAAGTAAAACTAATTGAAGATGCTGTTAACAATCCCGATGGAGGAGAAAAAAAGAAACAGGCTCAAGACGCCAATTCTGCTCTCAAAACAATGTTTTCTGTGTTACCAGTAGCTGCTAAGTTTGTAGAAGAATTCAATAAAGTATCAGATTTGATTATTAAATTGTTTGGGTTGGGAGCAGTATAAAGAAGCATCTTGGTAAGCAGTTTCTGTAACATAACAGCAGAGATTATCCTCTTCTTTTACCCAAATGGTAGCGTGCGCGTGGCGTGATATACGCCTGTTTTTTCTTAACAAGCGTTCGCTACCATTTTAGCATAATTGTGTTTTTAGATTTAACTTAACGAGGGCAACCACTCAATATCAAGTATTTGGTCAAGCGAGTAAGGACACTCTGGGGGTAAACTGACGGAATTTTGGGTTTTAATTTTCACAAAACCTAACGCATCTTTATAGATAGAATTCAATTCCGACTCCAAATAATTACGGAGATTGGTAGTAATCCTTCGTCTCAACTGAATTCGGAAATTATAGATTTCTTCTTGCCAATGGACTGCATTATACTCAGATTCACTCGTCCAATATTGCAGTAATAATAAATGACGGATAACCTGTTCTAAAAGGCTGGCTACCGCATTTTTCTTTTCCTTGCCCAAATCCTCTAACTCCTCAATTAAGTTATCTAAATCCAGGTCTTCAAATCGCTGCTTTTTTAGCAATTTCACTGTTTCTTCTAGCCATTGATAATCATCAACTTCGTACAGATTCTTTAAATCGGTAGTACTCATAATAACTCCCACCAACCTTTAACTCACTTTTCTTTGACGCTTGTGCTGCAAAAATTCAGCAAAATCTCGCACTTCTGCCAATAAATCGGCGGGTAAAGCATCAAGAAGCTCTAAAACTAGCCCTCTAATTATTTCTCGCTCTAATTGAATATCCGCTCTTTCCAAAGTTAATAAAGCTAGTGTTTCTCCCGTATCGCTGACAAACTCTATCTCAAACGCCTGTTCATCATCATAACAATGAACGATCGCTCCCTTAGCGCCCTTTTTCAATCCGTGTTCTTCAAGATCGCGGGTTAAAGTAATTACATCTAGCTCTTTCAGCATATTACGATCGATCCTTATTTTCTAAAAATGGTCGAGCGGTAACAAAACGAGGGTTTTCTTGACCTAAATAATCCATACAGTTTAGAAAATTACCCGGAATTCCTTGAGCATCTTCGCAAAAGTTCAGATCGCGAAATGCGATGATATCGCGCAATTTTTCGATAACTTTATGCGTCCGACTGTCTGGGAAAGACTGAGGACAAGTTAAGAGATAAATCGGGAAATCCTGGAAGGGTGACTGTTTCATTCGGCAAGGCAATTCGTCTCAGGCGATAACTGAACTTGCCTTGCATATCCTGATATGGTTCGTTATAAATTTCCAAGCAATTATCTACTAGGTTAAATATCCAGTAATGATAAATTCCATCTTCGGCGTAGAGAGATAATTTTGTTGTGCGATCGTAACTCAAAGTAGAATCAGAAATTTCGATTACCAGCAACACATCCTCCGGATACGGGTGAGAAGATATATAATTGTCAGGACTATTATTTGCAATGACAACATCAGGTTGAGGTTCGCTGTCAGCAGGGAGGATAATTGGTTCTTGTCCGCGCACGATCGCACGCCTACCCAACAGTATAATTAATTCCTGAACTAAAAGAGTATTGCAGACAGAGTGCGGCGTTTTTTTAGTAGGCATCTGGATAATTTCTCCCCGAATCAGTTCAACTCGTTCGTCGGGACTGAAAAAACCCAGTTCCTCCAAACGGTGATATTCATCTAAAGTAAATTTTTTTGGCGTAACGGTAGTCATAATTAGGTAAGGTGTAAGGTACTAATGACAGCATTTTTAGTAGTTAATTTAGGTAATGTAGAGTAATCTCGCATCACCAAACTGCATCTTGGTACTATTTTAAACGCAAAGGACGCAAAGGTCAACGCAAAGTAACGCCAAGTTTTTCTTTTCCTCTGCGTACCTCTGCGCTAACCTTAGCGTACCTCTGCGTTGAAAAAAGAATCCTCAATCTCAACGAGTAACTAACTTCTTAATATCCCCAAAAGCGCGATAAAAACCACCGCGAGATGATTCGCGCACCTCTTCCACCAAATAACGCGCACCTTCTTGGCGAATGTCTTTAGGAAATTGCACTTTCCAGTTGGAGTTATAACCGGGAGAAACAACGCGAATTCTCAAGTTACTTCCTTCTTTGAAACACTCGACAATTACTCCTTGAGTTGTGTTTGAGGTAGTTTCCAAAGTGTTGGAAGGAATGGCGGCTGGAATGGCGGCTGGTGCTTTAATATTAACTGTTTGAGGAAGTGTACCCGCTTGTGCGGCATTAATTGCAGATTCGCTGGCGTCGATGCAAGCAAGCGAACCGTCGGTGGTGACGATGTAAAGCCGATCGTCTAAAAATTGCATGGAGAAGGCGGAACCGCAGCCTGTGGCTAGTTTCCAGAGTCGATCGCCTTTTTCGTTAAAGCAATAAATCGACGAACAATTATCGCCTGCAAATACATATTTCCCGTCTTCAGCAGTGGCGCAAGAATATACGGCTGCATCGCAATGGTAAATTGTTTTAGCTTCGCCTTTCTTAGTAAAAGCACAAACTAAATTTTGGCTGGTACTGGCATAAACCATTGCTTCTTCTTGCCAACCAAATAGCACTTCGCCGCGTGTTTTTTGATGCCAAATTTTTTTGCCATCTTCCCAATCGTACATCGTCACGCCTTCACTGTGTCCGTGATAGACGCCAATCTCGTCGCAACGTACCATCCAACCATATTTACCGCTACTCTTTTTCGTCCACTGGGATTCGTCTTCGTGATTGATAGTTGTGATGTTCCCTTCGAGATCGGAAACTCCCAGGATTGCATCTTTAATATCTAGCCAGAAAATATCTACATTATCGGCAATTTCATAGGCGATGCGGGGAATTTTTCCTGTCAAATCGTAGACTTTGCCATCATCGCATCCCGCATAAAGCCAGCCTTCATCGGCGACGATACATTTCACGCCGTCAGGTAATCGCAATTGATTGATTACTTGACCTGTATTGTTAAGAGCAAATATTTGACCTGCTTGATTGCCAACCCAACAGCGATTTTTGTCAATAAAGATACCAAAAGCGGCAGAACCGGAGGCGAATTTCCACAGTACTGGAGATGGGGAAGCGGTGGATCGATCGCTCTTGATTTCCCTTCGAGTCACGGCACGTTTCTGGCGCACACCCATGACCGCTTGTTCGTAACCTTTCTTCAGTTTTTCGTTAATCTTTTTCGTCGCTTCCGCTTTTGCTTTTTCCGCTGTCGGATAGGTTTTCACCTGAGTCTGACCTTTGTCGCCAATCCGACCGTAGCGAATGGAAACTTCCGTATCTTTGATAATAACTTCGTAAAATTTATGGGAAACGCCATCGGATTCGGATAACTCTAAATATGTTTTTTCTTCAGCCATTTTTTTGCTCCTGTTTTCTCTTGTTTGATATTAATTTACCTCTCAAGAGGGATTGTGCATTCAAAGGTTGAGATTTGTAACTAAATCGGTTATGATGGGGATATGTGCGATCGGGAATAGCTCAGCACAGCAGCAATTCCCTCACTCAACCAATTTTAGCGAGCTTAACTATTAAGTTTTGTTACCGGAGAGAGACTCGATTGGTGAAACTTGTATCCCCTTTGCGTCAAACTTGAAAAAGACGCCCGATCGTTCTACTTTTGGGCAAACCTGAAGTCTTGGTGCGAGAGATGAACACGCTATTAACACTTTTTGGCAAAGAACGCAGCGAACTACAGAAAGAAATCGATCGCGCAACCAGCGTCGAGCAAGTTGTGAAGCTGGTTCATAGCCGACTCGATACTCTTCAAAAGAATTACATTGGCGAGCTGAATGTAAATCAGGTACGTCTGGCTTCGTTTTTCCTGGACACGCTGCGACAATCTGTCGCCACTCTCACCGCCGCTAACGAAACTCAACTCGCTCTCCCAGAGCCCGATCGCATTGTAAACCAAGCCGGACGAGTTTCTCCCAACAGATTAATCCTCAAAGTGGTACAGGGATTCATTTCCATCGCCATTTTAGGTTCGCTGGTTTCCCTGACGAGAACATCCCCAGGCGCGTGGATGGCGATTTTGTTGGTGGGAGTCCTGCTGGGAGTGGAAGTTGTACTCCAACTCGATAAAGATAAAAATAAAGATAGTGCGGAACTTCCCCAACTTCCGGAAGCACCCCAACCAATTGTGCGAGTTGATAGTCAAGTGCTTCTAGACAACATTGCCGATGCTTTGAATACAATTGATTTAGCAGTAGGTCGCTCTCAAGACGCCAAAAAACCTCTCGATGACCTTGGCATAGAAGATCTGCCAGAACTATTAAATCTGATTCAAAGATTGATGGGCGCGTCATATTTGGAAAGACCGCAAATGGCTTTAGAATTAGCAAGGCTGCTGCCACAAAGTTTGATGGAACAGGGAATTCGCGTGCAAATCTACCGACCGGAAGATGCACAAAACGGACGAGAGTATTTTGACTTCGAGCCAAGTATCGATCGCACTACCAAAGATTACATTACCATCACCCCCGCATTATTTAAAGGCGATCGCTTGCTCAGAAGAGGTAGAGTAATCGAACCAGCATTCTTCCAAACCAGAGATTAACACCACCTCAACTGCGATCGCAGACTGAATCCCTCTTCAAAACTCTGCTTACCCAACAAAAAAACTCCATTTACATCTGTGTTCATCTGTGTTCATCTTCCTTCATCTGTGGTAAAAAAATATCCCTGTACGAAGCGAGCATTCCTATACAGTCTAAAAAAATCGCCTAAATAAGAGTATGGAAATTTTAGAAACGATCGGTTTCGATTTGGGACATGGCGAAACAGCCGTAGCCAAAGCAATAGTCGAGAGCATTGAACCTCCAGAAATGCTTGAGGTTAATAACAAAAAAATCCAAGTTACCGCGCTTGGTTGGCATCCCGATTTGGGATATCTTGTAGGCGAACAAGCCTTAATCCAAGCAGGCGTTACCCAACTCAAAATCACTTTCAAACAAAAACCAAACAACGATCCCACTTATCGAGAAACAATTCGCACTTTTTTGGAAACCTACTTCCGTCTTTTAAAAGATAACAAGCAAATCAAAGGTGGAGATAGCGACTACTTTTATGTTGGCTGTCCTTCGGGATGGTCGTTGAGCGATCGCGAAGAATATCAAAAGCTACTTAAAGAAGCTGGAATTCCTTTACTGAACGTTGTTCCGGAATCGCGTGCTGCTTTTATGCAAGCCAAAGAAGCCGGCAAGCTTGAGTACGACAAGTTGAAATCTTCAGTGCTAATTGTCGATATCGGTTCTTCCACTACTGACTTTACCCTAGTTAAGAGCTTACACGAAATCCCAATCGATTTCGGCAGTAACAGTTTGGGAGCATCGCTAATAGACAAGGCAATTTTTGCTCGCACTCTCGCCAAACACGAACAAAAAGATTTACTCGAAAGAGTGTTTGCAGAATATCCCCATCACCAAGCTCGTTGCGAACTTGCTTGTCGCAAAGCAAAGGAAGATTATTTTTCTAACGAGCAGCTATTCAGCAACCCGCAATCATTTGCTCGCGGTTTTGAATCCATCAACGAACAAATTTACTTTATCCCCCAAGTTAACAAGTTAATTATGGAGGAGATATTGAATCAACCTTTGTCGGAACTGGGAAACAAGAGTTGGATGCAATGTTTTCGCGAATCGGTGATTGAAGCGAAGGAAAAGCTTGCTCAAAAAGCGATCGTACCGAGGATTGTGCTGATGACTGGCGGTGCATCTCGGATGAAATTCACCCGTCAAATTTGCGAAGAAATCTTTCCCGAACCCGACACGCAAGTTCGTCCAGATCCGGAACCGGAACGCTGTATTGCTTTGGGTTTAGCGCGAGTGGGACGATGGGATTTGCGTGCTGCTGCTTTCAAGCAAGAGTTGAACAAACTACTCGATTCGGACAAGATCAAAGATATCATCAAAAAACATATCCCAGAGTTAGTCGAGTTGTTGACGCAACCGCTGTCATTTGGTTTAATAGAAAATGCCATTAAACCGGGTTTGAAAGATTGGCAAAGCAACAAAGTACGGACTTTGGCAGACCTGGAAATTGCTCTGAAAAAGCGAGCCGAACAGTGGCTGAAAAGCGATCGGGCCAAACTTCTGATCGACAATCAATGTGTGAGTTGGTTTAACAGCAAAATCCAACCCGACTTGGCTTTGGAAACCGACCCCATTTGTCGCAAGTTCCAAATACCGAGAAGCAGCTTAAGGTTTGAGGAAGGTATCGACCCCGATGTGGTGAACCCGGATCTGTCGATTGGGGATGCGATTCTAGCAGAAACTGTAGCGTTTATCGTCAATGTTGTGATTGGTGGCGGTACTCTCGCCAGCATCTTTCTTCTCATCATAACCGGACATTTTACGTGGCCGATCGCACTCGTCTATGGTGCCTCAGCTATCGCCGCCGGAATGGAACTAAACAGGAAGGGAGTAAAGGACGCAATCAAGACAAATATGGATATTCCCAGTTGGCTGCGTTCTAGTTTTTTGAACGATAGCAAAATCGAGAATATCTGCGAAAAAATTAATCCGGACTTGGAGATGACTCTGAAAGAACAACTGACAGCAAATCAAGCTGCTTTTGACGAATTAATCGTCAAAGTCGGGCAAAGCCTCCAAAAAGCTTTGAACGCCAAAGCGGAAGAGGCCATCATTTTGATTCAGTAGACGCGATTAGCTCCCTTAAATCGCACGAGCGTTAACTCACCTACTTGCTCAAAACAACCTTTTCTTCGCCCTTGTACTCCCTGTCTGACACCTGGGAATCCATCAGCGATACGAGACGAGAAAACCAATAGGTAATTTCTGGATCGCAATAGGTTGTCAGACGGGCGATTTCCCTAGCAAGATTGTAAGCTTCCTCTGCCTTAGCCCTATCCTTGAGTCCGGCGCGATCGAGTAACGCTGTTTTCAAATCCCCCGGATAGCTAGGCAATCTCTCCCCTTCCTTAACTCGCATTCGCCCAACAATGGGACTCCAGTCAATTTGGCCGACAATAAAACTCGAACTCATAATTTCCTCACGATATTTTACCTTTCATTACAACCTAGTCTCTTTTGACCCATATATGCAAATATTTTTTCTTCTGCTTTTGATAAATAAAATCTATTAAATTTACTTAAAAGTCTGTATTGAGGTAGTTGTCTCGTTTCACAAGATATATGAAATAGCACGACTCTTGCAGAATGCGATCGCCATCTCATAAATTTAAATAAGATCTTATTATCCGCATAAATACGGGAGAACCGCAAAGATTTTTTACTAAATATATTCAGCAAATTTAAGGAATTGTAGGTTGGGTTGAGCGATAGCGAAACCCAACACTTTGTTGGGTTTCCTGGCGTCAACCCAACCTACGAAAACCTACGAAAATCCCAATTTTATACTTATCTACTTTCAACAAACAATTAAGTTATCGTGCAGTAACATAGCGATCGCACTCAAATGTAACAGTATCTAACATTTTTAATATCAATCCGAAAGATCGTAAATTCACTGAATAAATTCAGTTTCCAGGCTCATATTCAACCAGTTATCATACCAATCATAAAAACTTAAAGCTGGCTCGCTTAAAACTGACTCCAACTGTTCTTCCTCGATAACATAACCTTCGTAATGATAAAAGGACGCTATTTGCAAAGAACAAGGATAAATACCATCATCACTACCACAGTCATTTATCCAGATTGTTCCTCGCTGGTCTCCTGTAATTACTAAGCGGCTATGTATGTCGCAACCATAATTTGCTACATACATTGTTCCCTGGGTGAGCTTATCTTCATCGATATCCACAAACTCTTCACCAGGGTTGAGTAAATGTGGGCAATTCCACGCCTTCTTGAGAAGAAATGGTTGGGAGAGGTAGTAATCATTTTCTACTGTTGATATTTCCTTATCTACTTCTAACTTCAGCAAACCATAACAACCGGGACCGGCACCCCCATTGCCAACTTCTAATAGAAAATTTCGATAGTCATCTGGAAGTGTAATCTTATTTTTTACCTCAAAAGGTTGTATTTCTGCTTCCGTCAAGCAAGGATTGAGTTGATATTTGTGTAACTCGGAGCCATAATTTTTAAAATTTTTATCCTTTGTTGCTAACTGAGTTAACTTATTCTTCAATCGATCGAACTTATTCATAATAAGCTTCCTATTTAAATCGGCATTTCAGCAACGGCAAACTCTCTATTAATTGCAGCTAGTTCGGCTTGAATTTCAGGATCGTTTGCCATAGCAATAATATCCTCTTCTGTTATCGATAAATTTGACAATGTTTCAAATTTAGAATTGTTTGGAAAATCTGAGGTGAATACACGCTGTACTCCTGTTTCGATCCGACTCAATTTTTCCGAAATCTCCCCCAACAATTGTTTTACTTCGCGAATCTCGGTAGTAAGTTGCTTTGCTTGTTCATTCGTTATAGAAAACAACTGTTTTTCTATCATTACAGACACTCCATATATCGTAATAATTATTTGCGGTTCAATTAATCATGAATTTAGCTGGCGTACCTCAAACACGCCTTAATATCTTCCTTTCCCCAGTTATCGATATTATCAAAAAAATAAGGTGGGCATTGCCCACCCTACTTTTTAGCTTTTTAGCGTTTCACCAACTTCTTCGCCATCTTCCGCAGACGAATTGACTTCGGCGTTACCTCTACCAATTCATCCGAGCCGATGTATTCCAAAGCACGCTCCAAGCTCATGTCTACGGGTGCTTGCAACTGCACCAACTCTTCACCGCTGGAGGCGCGGTGGTTAGTCAGCTGCTTGGTTTTGCAGATGTTGAGTTCCAAGTCTTGAGGTCGGTTGTTTTCCCCGACAATCATACCCTTGTAAACTTTCGTACCGGGGGTGATGAAGAAGACACCCCGATCTTCGGCGTTCTTCATCGCGTAGAAAGTGGAAACGCCTTCCTCAAAAGCAATCAGGACACCGTTGCGACGCAGTTCCACATCACCGCTGAGGGGTCGGTAGTCGAGGAAGCTGTGATTCATGATACCTTCACCGCGAGTCATACGCATGATTTCGCCTCGGAAACCGATCAAACCGCGTGCGGGGATGACAAACTCTAGCTGGGTGCGTCCGTTACCGCCAACCTGCATATCTTGCATTTCGCCACGGCGCTGACCTAAGCGTTCGATACAGCTACCGACGCTTTCTTCAGGAACATCTAATACGAGATACTCGAAGGGTTCGCAGGGTTGACCGTTGACTTCGCGGTAGATAACTTGGGGTTGGGATACTTGGAATTCGTAACCTTCGCGGCGCATGGTTTCGATGAGGATACCCAGGTGCAATTCACCGCGACCGGAAACGAGGAATTTGTCGGGGGAGTCGGTTTCTTCGACGCGGAGGGCGACGTTGGTTTCCAATTCTCGCATGAGTCGATCGCGCAATTGCCGAGAGGTGACAAATTGTCCTTCCTGTCCGCAGAACGGCGAATCGTTCACCGAGAACGTCATCTGCAAGGTAGGTTCGTCTACTTTAATCAGCGGTAGTGCTTGCGGTTCGTCGGGACAGGTAATCGTTTCCCCAATATTCGCATCGGCGAAACCGGCTACGGCGACGATGTTTCCGGCGGAAGCTTCTGCCATTTCAATCCGCTTCAAGCCTTCAAATCCCATTAACTTGGTGATTTTGGCTTTTACAATTGCACCGGTTTCCGTTACTAATGCCGCTTGCTGACCGGCTTTGATCGTACCGTTGTGGATGCGACCGATGACTATCCGACCCAGATAATCGGAATAGTCTAGAGTCGTGACTTGCAGTTGCAGCGACTTGTTGGGGTCGCCGACCGGTGGCGGTACGTGGTGCAAAATAGCGTCAAACAAAGGCTGCATATCTTTGCCTTCGTCTTTCAGGTCTTCTTTAGCGTATCCACCCAAACCGGAGGCAAATAGATAGGGAAAATCGCATTGGTCGTCATCTGCACCTAATTCTAGGAACAGGTCTAATACTTTGTCGATCGCTTTATGCGGTTCTGCTTGGGGTCGATCGATCTTATTCACCACTACAATAGGGCGCAATCCCTTTTCCAGGGCTTTTTTCAGTACGAAGCGGGTTTGGGGCATTGGGCCTTCGTTGGCATCTACAATCAGCAGACAGCCATCCACCATACCCAACACCCGTTCGACTTCACCGCCAAAGTCAGCGTGTCCGGGGGTATCAACTATATTGATCAGCGTGTCTTTATATTTAACGGCTGTGTTCTTTGCCAGAATAGTAATGCCGCGCTCCCGCTCGATCGCGTTGGAGTCCATGACGCAATCAGGTACTTCTTCCCCTTCGCGGAAGATGCCGGATTGTTTGAGCAGAGCGTCAACTAAAGTGGTTTTGCCGTGGTCTACGTGGGCAATAATGGCAACGTTGCGAATAGGGAGCGTCATAGCAGCCTTTGAGAACAGGGAGTTAGCGAAAACAGTAATAAATCTTTAACAATCTTAGCTTATTTACAGACGCAAGCGATCGTGCGGCTGTATATGAGAAAATATACTTATTGTCAAAAGCCATCCGATAGATATTTGAGTATCTATCCGTAAATTATGAAACTATGACTCCTAAGATATTTGATGCCGCTTTTTACCAAGCTGTACATTCTGACTTGCCAGCGGCAGGTTTGACTACCGAGAATCAACTGTTTGAACACTTACAGAAGTTTGGTCTGAAGGAGGGACGCCAATTTTTACCGTTGGTAGACCTAAACTTCTATCGCGAGAACAACAGCGATCTAGCTTCTTTTAGCAACGAGCAATTATTCGAGCATCTGCAAACACACGGAATTGCTGAGGGACGGGTATTTTCTCGGTTGGTAAACTTAAACTTCTATCGCGAGAACAACCGCGATTTAGCTTCTTTCAACAACGAGCAATTATTCGAGCATCTGCAAACTCGCGGACTGGTGGAGGGACGCCGCTTTTCTGAGGTTGTCGATCTGGACTTCTATCTACAGAATAACGCAGATGTCAATCAAACTTACCGTGGCGATCGCTCTATTGCCCTATCCCACTTAAACGTTTTGGGCTTGACAGAAAGACGGCAATTTTCACCTACTTTCCAGTTCGATCCGGCATTCAAAAACTTTGTTTCTGCCGATGCTACGAATGTGGTTATTGATTGGAATCAGACCCTGCTGAATGCGATGCGGGTAGAGAGAACGTCAGGCGGGATGGCAACTCGGAATATGGCAATGGTACATACAGCAATTTACGATGCTGTTAATGCCATTGCAAATACTTTCTCTCCCTACCGAGTGGACACAGAAGCACCTGCTTTTGCTTCCCCTGAAGCTGCTGCCGCTGCGGCGGCACATCGCGTTTTAGTCAATGCCTACCCCCAACAAAAAGCTAGCTTGGATGCGGCATTGGCGTCATCTCTGGCGCAAGTTCCCGACGGTAAATCGGAAAGTGATGGCGTTGCCTTGGGCCTATTTGTAGCCGATCGCATTATCGAGTGGCGGAGTACGGATGGTTCAAACATCCAAGTTCCTTACACGCCACAATCCAATCCCGGCAGCTGGGTACCGACTCCCCCCAACTTTGCACCGGCAACGACACCTCAGTGGGCGGATGTTACGCCTTTTGGGATTAGAAGCACATCTCAGTTTCGCTTGACCGGGCCAAAGCTGTTGAATAGCGCCGAATACGCAGCCGAGTTCAATTTAGTTAAAGAATTGGGCAGCAAAAATAGCGCTACTCGCACTGCCGAACAAACAGAAATTGCCAGATTCTGGGCGGGCAGTCCCAATGCTTTTACCCCACCTACTTTCTGGAATCAAATCGCACAAGAAATGTCTTTAAGGCATGGCAATAGTCTCCTGGAAGATGCGCGTATGTTCGCTTTGTTGAATATTGCATTGGCTGACACTTCCATTGCGAGTTGGGATACCAAGTATGCCTATAATTCCTGGCGACCGATTACTGCGATTCGACAAGCTGACACCGATAATAATCCCCTGACAGAAACCGATCCGAACTGGGAACCTCTGCTGGGGACTCCGGCGTTTCCCGGTTACGTATCGGGACACAGCGCCCAAAGTGGCGCGGCAGAGATAGTTTTGAGTTCTATCTTCGGTAACGATGTCAGTTTTACTGCCAATGCGCTAGATAATCCCAACATTTCTCGATCGTATGATAGTTTTTCGCAAGCAGCAGAGGAAACCTCGATCAGCCGTCTTTATGCGGGAGTTCATTTCTCATCTGATAATACAGATGGGCTGCTGTTGGGGAGGTCTGTCGCCAATTATATTGTCGAGAACTTCTTGTTGAATAACGATATGACAATTATGTAGAGCTAAGTTAAGGACGTTTGCCACCTATATTGCTGTGTTAGCTCTTGATAAATGCTTTGCAATGACTGCACAGATGGTAAATTAAAACCAAAGTTGATTTGGCTGACCAATTCTCCCCATTTGTGCAGTTGTGTCAAAGAACCAGCTTGCTGAAACTTTTGGGCGTAGAATTCCACCCAAAATTGAGGCGCTGTATATGTTCTGGTTTTGCGCCAACGCTTGCGCCAAGCGAGAAAGTCCTTGGTGGTCGGTGGTTCGACTGCTACGATCGGCGGCAAGTCGGCGTAGCTGACAAATCTGCTGATACCATCTCCCACTACCAAGATAACGTGCGCCCAACAGCGTATTTGTGTAAGCTGTTCCGGATGCACTCCCAGAAGTTGGGCTATTGCTTCTGCGGTAACAAAGCGAGTTTGTGGATGAACTACTGTTGATTCTTGCTGAATTGTTGCTACCATATAAATGACTTCCCCTTTTGGGGTTTTGTTTTTAATTAGCGCTCGCCCTTCAGATTGCTACCTGGGAGGGCGATTGCTTTTAATTATCATAAAATTATAGTTGAATATTCAGCTGCTGTCAAGTATGGGACTGGTCAAACTGCGGATTAGAGAGTTTGCTGCGAAAGAGGGTTGGTCGCTTAAGGAAGTATCCGATCGCTCCGGAGTCCCCTACAGCACGATTAAAACTTATGCCTTGTCTGATGGAATGGCAATGGCTGATGTAACTGCCTTATTTAAGTTAGCGCGGGCATTTAATATTTTGGTTGAAGATTTAGTTGAGATAGTGAAGGAATAGTCAGAGTTTGTTTGAAGGTTGTTGTGCGATCGCTATTTATATCATGTCCGGTGACATCGGTAGTATATGACTGATGCTCTCATATTATCTGTGGGAATCGGGGTTAAATTTTTACCGCAGATGAAGGTAGATAAACGCAGATAAACGCAGATAAGAAAGCGATTTTTGTGCAATCGATGCAACCGGATTTGGCACCCTCTCAAAGGGAAAGGGAAAAGGGAAGAAATTCCTAATTTTGACTTTTGACTTTTGACTTTTGACTTTTTCTAGTCCCTAATATTGAATTCGATAAATGCGGTTATTGGCATCATCAGTAACGAGCATACTACCATCGGGTAAAGTTTGCAAACCCGTAGGTCTTCCCCAAGTCGTCGGTACAGAAGGATTTAACAGAAAACCGTCCAGAAAATCTTGATAGTAACCTAAAGGATTACCATTGGTGTCGAAAGGCGCAAACACAACTTTGTAACCGGTACCGCGATCGCGATTCCAAGAACCGTGAAAGGCGACAAATGCACCGTTACGATATTCTTGGGGGAAAGTTTGACCGTTGTAAAATTCCAATCCCAAAGGTGCGGAATGTGCTTGGAACAAGACATCGGGTGTAGTAGTACTTGCTGCTAATTCGGGATTTTCGCTTTGTCCGTTAACTGTGCGGCGCGGATCGAGTAGATTTGGTGATAGATAAGTATAAGGCCAACCGTAGAATTCACCTGCATTCAAACTGGTGAGGTAATCTGGAACTAAGTCGTCGCCTAAACCATCGCGTTCGTTCACCACAGTGTAAAGTTCGCTGTTTGTCGGGTTAAATTCTAGTCCGACTGGATTTCGCAAACCAAAAGCAAAAGTTTGTCGGTTAGAACCATCAAGATTCATCACCTGTACCGAAGCGCGTGGCAGAGGTTCTACATTAACATTAGAAGCAGATCCGATCGCTACATACAATTTCTGTCCATCCGGAGAAAGTGCGAGATTGCGCGTGGAGTGTCCGCCAGTTGGTAAGTCGGCAATTTTCTCGCCTGTTCCGATTAATTGCAACTGACCGTTACTGTAGGGAAAACGCACGACGGCATTAGTATTGCCAAGATAGAAGTAATTGTCGGCAAAAACCATCCCAAATGGTTGATTTAATCCGTTTGACTGACTGGCAAAAGTGGTGCGAACATCGGCGACACCATCTGCGTTGCTATCTCGTAACAAACTAATCCGATTTTGGGATGTTTCCGCTACTAAAACATCGCCGGTGGGAGTGACAGCTAACCAACGCGGACTTACCAAACCGGCGGCAAATACGTTTACTTCAAAACCTGTCGGTACTTGCAGTGAGGGATTGTCTGGAATTGGCACTGTTTGCGAAAATTTGGTGGCGCTTTCGGTTTGGAAAGGCGGCGGTAATGAGTCGAGTGTAACATTTATCGGTGTTGATGAAATCGGTGCGGCGGTGATGATGCTGTTGTGAAAAGGAATCCCAGATAAAAGGTTATTAATATTGTTGGTTTCTGCTGCTAATAAGCTATCTACTGAAACAATGCGATCGCTTCCTATTTGGTTTGGCAATACTCCCTCAACCCAACCCAAAATTGCACCGTCAGATTTCACTCTAATTATAGTATCAGAACTACCAGCAGCCAGAGAACCAATTTCCAGAGAAATGTCTGCCGCCGTTAAACCGCCAGTCAAACCAATGCGATCGAAACCGTTATTAAATTCGCGGATAATATCTGCTAAAGCTGCATCGTTTACGGCGGTATCCGTTCGCAGTACAACTGTGTCTTGACCTTCTCCACCAATTAAAGTATCTTTGCCAAAATCTCCCACTAAAATATCATTTCCTTCCAGACCGCTGAGAAGGTCATCGCCTTTACCGCCAAATAAAATATCGTTGCCTTTGTCGCCGGAAATTTGGTCGTTTCCTTGATTGCCGTAAAGATAATCGTCCTCGCTACCGCCGAAAAGAATATCCGCATCGTTATCGCCAAATAAGATATCTTTACCCTGATTTCCGTACAGGTAGTCGTTACCTTTGCCACCATACACTGCATCCGTACCTTCGCCACCAGATACGGTATCGTTACCTTGATTGCCATTAATCATTTCCGGCGCAGAGGAACCGCCAATATAATCATTTCCTTCTAATCCGCGCAGTCCGAACGGCAATCCACCCAGCAATCCCGCCGTTACCTGAAAATTATCGGAATTGGCAGTTAAGTCATAAAAGCCATCAAAATTTGGGCCTGACATCGCTGTTTCCTACCTGCAACAAATACTTATAATCTTACGCATCTAAGCAATAAATTCATCTGCTTTCATCTGTGCTTATAAATATTCTAAAATCTATCTCCAGATAGAAGTTAAAGTGAAAAATTCAAACTTGCCAAAATTAAATTAATTGCGTGCTGAGTATATGGCTCGATCGCATTCTAATCCTCAGTCTCGATTCCCGATCGACGATTTATTTTACCACTTATATTTAAAAATGTCAACTATAAATATATAGGTTTTTCGCAGATTTTTGGCTAATCCAGCTTTATTTTATGAGATTTAAAAGCCTATTACTGCGTGCTTCGGTAAATATGCCCATATTTAAAGAATCTTTTTTGAGCATAGCGATCGCTTTTATTAAAAAAATGGGTAAATTATTATAGAAACTTTAAATTGAGCCTGTGGACTTGCAGCTTTTGCGTTGGCAGAACCGATCTAAAAGGCTCAAGTTTATTATGCCAAAAACCCACGCTTTTGGCTGTATTCAAAATAAAAAATGTGGTTTATTTTCAAGGTAATTACACGTAAATAGTGAATTTACTAGCTAGTAATTAACTTCCCGAAAAAGCTACAGGTGCGACGTATGGTTTTAATTCGAGAGATTGTCCAACAAGCTTTAAATACAGGTTATCTCACAGTCCAAGCAGAAGAACAACTGCGGCAACTGTTAAGCAAAAAATATGGCTTAGAAGACTTAAATGCCTTTCTCACATTGCAGCAAGCAGCAATGGCTGGTTTGGTAAAGCAAGAGTCCCGCAGACAGAAATGCTCCCAGCATATTTCTGAGAGCATTTCTATTGCCGAACATCGATAGTTCGTTGTAGTTCAATTATAGGAAGCACCCTTAGCCTCGATTAGTTGAATTGAGCATTCGAGCGGGTATTTACCCAAACTCAGCTTTGTTTTTGCGTTGTTTCTTTGTTCATTTTTTCGGCTTTATCAGCTATTGCCTTTAAAGCCATCCGAATTGTCCAAGACGAAGTGCCAGGATTGGTTTCGATTTCCCCGATCAGAGTATTTAATTCGTCAATTACCTTTTGCAGCGGTTGATTAGTCATGACTGGCATATTCATTAATCTCTTAAGCTTCCGCAGCTTGCAAATGACAAGGAGTTTTCTTTGTAGTTTCATCACAACAGGCTGCCTGTTGAGCCGCATTTTCTCGCTCGATATTTTGGCAGTTTTCCGGCTCTAATTGAGTACAATTAGCGTTATGTAGTTGAGCTTCTTCATAAGCTAAAACCATATGAAGATAGGCTAGAATTTCCATATGTTTTTCCTCACAAATTATCATTTTTGATTCTATTGAAGTGGAAATATCGCCTGGGTTACGGTCGTAGTTGACCAGTTCATTGAGCGTCATTGTCAATTAGGTTTCTAAATCCACTTTGGTAAAGAAGAAGAGTCATTTAACGGTAGACACTCTGGGAACTGGCTGAAGTTTTATGCGATCGCTATCCTCGGTCGGTTAGTGGAAATCTTCTCGCCTGTCTAAATAAACATACGTTTAAAATAACTGTGTTTCAGGAAATCTTTGCGCGTCTACAGAGGAATACCCGCAGAATATTTGTTGGATATTATCAAAACAACCTGATTTAATTCCACTCTCCGGATAATCTACTGACTGCTTATATAAAGATTGGGTGAAGTTTAAGTAAAAAATTTTTCAAGGGAGCGGGTTAGGTAAATTTGCGGTACTTGCGGTAGATATTTCTATCAAAAAATGAAGCCATTTTCTGGTAGGTTGGGTTGAGAGAAGCGAAACCCAACACATTTTTTGGGTTACCCGGCGGGAATGTCTATTAGACATTTCCTCCACAACAATCTCAAATGGCAGGCAGGATGCCTACCCCACTAGAATTTTTGGAGAGGTCTATTAGACATTTCCTCCACAACAATCTCAAAGGCAGGCAGGATGCCTACCCCACTAGAATTTTTGGAGATGTTTAATAGAGAAGGAGTTAGCACAGAGGCAACCAAGCAATGCAAGTTCCCCGCCTGCACCCAGACACGATCGAACAAGTCAAGCAGCGAGTCGATATTGTAGATGTAATATCCGATCGCGTCGTCCTACGCAAGCGGGGCAAAGACTTCGTAGGCTTATGTCCCTTCCATGACGAAAAAAGCCCCAGCTTCACTGTCAGTCCGCAAAAACAGATGTATTATTGCTTCGGCTGTCAAGCTGGCGGTAGCGCCATCAACTTCCTCATGCAAGTGGAAAAACAATCCTTCAGCGATGTAGTGCTGGAATTGGCGCGACGCTACGCTGTGCCGGTGCAAACCCTCGAACCCGAACAGCGACAAGAACTGCAACGACAAATCACTCTCCGGGAACAGCTTTACCAAATATTGGCGGTGACAGCAGCATTCTATCAGCACGCATTGCGCCAATCCCAAGGACAACAAGCTTTAGAATATCTCAAATCCCAACGCCAGCTGAGTGAAGAAACCATCCAGCAGTTTCAACTCGGCTATGCACCGGCGGGTTGGGAAACTCTCTACCGCTACTTGGTAGAACAAAAAGGCTATGCCTTGCATTTAGTGGAACAAGCCGGGTTGATCAAACCGCGCAAAGAGGGTGGTGGTTATTATGACGTATTTCGCGATCGTCTGATTATCCCCATTTGCGATATGCAAGGCAAAGTTATCGCTTTTGGCGGTCGCACTCTCACCAACGAACAACCCAAATATCTCAACTCGCCGGAAACGCAACTATTTAATAAAGGTAAAACTCTGTTTGCCTTGGATAAAGCTAAAGACGCCATTGCCAAGCAAGACCGAGCTATCCTGGTAGAAGGGTATTTTGATGCGATCGCTCTCCACGCCGCAGGCATTACCAACGCCGTCGCGTCACTCGGCACTGCCCTCAATATAGATCGAATTCGTCATTTGTTGCGCTACACCGACTCGAAACAACTCGTACTCAACTTCGACGCCGACAAAGCCGGTACTACCGCCGCCGAAAGAGCAATCGGGGAAATTGCAGATTTAGCTTACCGGGGAGAAGTGCAGTTACGCATACTCAATATCCCCGATGGCAAAGACGCCGATGAATATCTCAAAACCCATTCCCATGAAGAATATCGCCAGCTGGTAACAAATGCGCCACTGTGGTTGGACTGGCAAATCGAGCAAATCGTTGCTGGAAAAAACCTCAAACAAGCCGATCGATATCAGCAAGCATATCAGCAAATGATCAAATTGCTGAATAATATCGTCAATCCGGATATGCGGACGCATTACATCACTCGTTGTGCAGAAATTCTCAGCCAAGGTGAAGCGCGACTGGTATCCATGATTGCCCAAAATATCATCGTCGAATTGAGAAATCCCCGCCGCAGTGGGCCGATTGGGATCGTCCCTCGGCGTCCTCAAGCTGCTAAACCAGTTTCCACTTTACCAGAAGGAAAACGATTAGAGCAAGCGGAAGCTTTACTTTTGCGCCTTTATCTGCATTGTCCTTACCAGCGTCAGGCGATCGCAGATATCTTAGAGGAGCGAGATTTGGAATTTAGCCTTTCTCACCATAGATTTTTATGGGCGCAGATTTTGGAGATCCAGGAAACATCTCCACAGTTAGAACTAGACCTCATCTCCAAGTTACAAGACAAACGCCTGGAATTCCCAGACGAAATGACCCAAGTTGGTCACCTGTTTCTACTAGATGAGTTGAGTCAGTTGGATATCACCCGCGCTGCGGAATTAATTCGAGCTGCTGTCACTCGTATGGAACAGGTGATGTGTGAAAAACAATCTCGTTATTTTCGAGAACTCTGGGAAAAGATTAACATTGCGATCGAACGAGAACGCGGCGAGCAATACAGTCAAGAATACCGCAGCACCACACAGCGCAGCATCGAACTCGATCGACTTTGCCAAGTCTCCTTCTCCGACTTAGTAGACATTTAAAGGAGAGAGCGGGGAAGTCAAAAGTCAAAAGTCAAAAGTCAAAAAGGGGTTAGGGATTAGGGGTTAGGGGTTAGGGAAAGTCAATCATTCAAAAATTCCTCCTCTTCCTCTTCCCTCTTCCCTCTTCCCTCCTCCCTCTCCCTCTTCCCTCCTCCCTCTTCCCTAGCCCCTAGCCCCTAATCCCTAGCCCCTTGTTTTTACGGACAGTACAAAGTCTCGCGAGTATCGCGTCCGGTCACGGGATTAGTACCTTTAGCAACCGCACAAAGGATCTTGAGCTGATCGTCACGCAGTACAACATCGGTAAAATCAGCACCATCGACGATCGCACCATCGAATTTAGCATTGAAGGCAAAAGCACCTTCCAGAATTGCATTGGTTAAATTAGCCTTCATAAAACGGGCTGTGGCTACCGTAGCATAGCTGAGGTCGGCTCCCTCTAAATTAGCTAAATTTAGAACTGCCCCGAAAAGACTGACTCCCCGCAAATCAGTATGGCTCAGGTTACTGTTGCGGAGATTGGCTTGGTTGAATTTGGAATCTGTGAGGTCGCGTCCGGAGAAATCTGCACCAACTAGGTTTTCTTTGGTGTAGTCCAAAGCCCAAGCTGGAGCCGAAATCCCTCCAAAAGCCGTTAGGCAGATCGCTACCCAAAGCCATAAACTGAGTAATATTCTCGCGATCCGATTTTTTAAACTTGAATTCATGTTCGTACCAGTTGATGGCAAACCGTTCAGTATCTCATTATCCCGATCTCGGTGCATTAGGTGAAGACCTGGTTGCCCAATGGTTGCGATCGCAAGGCTGGTCGATATTGCATCGTCGCTGGTATTGTCGTTGGGGAGAGTTGGACATCATCGCCCAAAACAGTGAATCCGCAGATTTGGTATTTGTAGAGGTAAAAACCCGCAGTCGCGGAAATTGGGACGCCGACGGTCTGCTGTCGATCTCGCCGCAAAAACAAGCTAAACTTTGGCAAGCGGTGCTGTTATTTTTAGCCGCACACCCAGAACTGGCAGAGCGTCCGTGTCGATTTGATGTAGCTTTGGTTAGGTGTGAGCGGCTGGGTAGAAAGCCTTACCGTAATTCCAATTTTGAAGCTATAGATAGTTACTACTCAGATCCCCCATCGGCAGATGACCAAAAAGGAAACAATGCGGAGCAATCTTTGCTGACTGCGAAAGCTACACAGAAAACAGGATATCGACTTGTCTTGCAGCAGTATATTCAGTCAGCCTTTGATTTTGAAGGTTAGATTTCTCTTCTCTTATGCCAGAGTTTCCGGGCAGTATCCCAAACCATTGACAAATTGGCGGCGAAATGCTTCGATTTCTTCGCGATCGGGTCTACCGTGAGAAACTACTGCCACTTGGTAGCGGCGCATGACGTCAATGGGCGACTGTCCCGCATCCAAACTCCAAAGTGCCATTTTGACGCGGACTTCCGGTTGGTGGGGAATTCCCAATTCGTTTAGGAATGCTCGAAAGTCTCCGTGCAGTTGTGGGTCTAAAGAAGTTTTCATTTTAACCTTCACTACCCAGCCATCAATCTGATGGAGAACTGTGACTGAATAAAGAGGAAATTGGCGATTCGCGTGCAGGTACTCAACTACTCTTTGAGTCAGGCTGGCATTGGCGAGGAAATATAAGTATTCCATAAATTTACTTGGGGAGAGTAGTGAATGTTATACCTATATTTTTGCGAGGAGTTGTGTTTTACAAATAGGGGATAAACCCCCAAGCTTTACTGGGGAGTTTTACCCAATTTTTTGATTTTATATTGAGATTTATTAATTAATTGTAACTCTACATTACTGAAAAGATAAAAAACTTTACAAATAGGTTTTGGTTGGGCTCTCTAGGTAGAGCATACATAGCTCAAATTAGGCAAAATGTAGCATATTCCTTGAGGCAGCGACAAATTTCACCTTGGCACGATCGATCCCAGATTCAATTCCCATCTGTCCGGATTAAATTGCCAGAGTCAGCCTTGGGAAGCAGAAGCGATTTAAAATTCAATACGTACATCATCACCCAGTCCAGTGCCTAATAAAGATGAAGATTTATTATTAGCCGCATACGATTATCAACTACCAGAAGAGAGAATCGCACAAAATCCGGCGATCCCCAGGGATAGCTCTCGCTTGCTGGTAGTAGATTCTCCCTCTCACCACAGCCACCACATATTTCGCGACTTACCCAACTTGCTCAAATCCGGCGATTTGCTGGTGCTGAACAACACTCGCACGATCCCAGCCAGACTTTACGGTCGCAAAATCAGCGGTACAGCAGTAGAAGTTTTACTGTTGGAAGAGCTGGAAAACAACAGCTGGTTAGCTTTGGTGAAGCCAGGTAAACGCTTGCCGCCAGGAACGAAAATACTATTTGAAGCTCAACTTCTCCCACCGGAAGAGGAGGATTTTCAATCCAAAATCCAAAATCCAAAATCCAAAATCCAAAATCAACTCACCGCTACAGTCGTGGCTAGAGATGAAGGTACGGGTGGGCGAATTTTGCAATTTGAACTACCGCCAGAAGTATCTTTGATTAAAGTTTTGGGACAATTCGGTCATGTGCCTTTGCCACCTTACATTAAAAATACCCAGTCTCACCCAGAACAATATCAAACAGTTTATGGCGAAAGACCGGGAGCGATCGCAGCTCCGACAGCGGGACTGCACTTTACAACCGAGTTACTCAAACAGTTGCAAGAAAAAGGAATCGAACAGGTATATGTAACCTTGCACGTCGGCGTAGGAACGTTTCGACCCGTTGAAGCAGAGGACATTACAGCTCACAAAATGCACTCCGAATGGGTCGAGGTATCGCCGGAAACGGTCGCCAAAATCCGCGCCACCCAGGCGAGAGGAGGTCGAGTGATTGCAGTGGGAACAACAGTAGTGCGATCGTTGGAAGGAGCTGCGGTTAGCGGAGAATTACAACCTTTTTGCGGCAAAACGGAATTATTTATCTATCCCGGTTACAAGTGGCGCGTAGTGGAGGGACTGATTACTAACTTTCACCTACCCCGTTCTAGCTTACTGATGCTCGTCAGTGCAAAGATCGGGCGCGATCGCTTGCTCTCATTGTACCGAGAAGCGATCGCCCGCGAGTACCGCTTCTATTCCTTTGGCGATGCCATGTTGATTTTGCCGGAAGCAAAGCTACCAAATTGATCGAAAAAAATGGTTCTTTTGGAATCTTTATGCAAAAATTCATGTACGAACATTTTCTCCCCCGCTCCCCCCCTCCCCCGCTCCCCCCCTGCCAAAGTCGGCATACTAAAAAATAAAAAAACCAAATGTTTAAAAAGCACCCCTCAATCTATATAATTGCCGCCGCTATCAGTCTCGCTTGTTCGTCTGCGCTGTCCCCAACCCATGCAGCGAGCGATATCCCAGGAACGAAGCAGCTAGTTCGAGGTATTGTTACTCAAGATCTGGAGGCGGCTGGTTACTTCCAACAAGGAGTCAATAGCTACAACCAGAGAGACTTGGATATCGCCGCCGACGCTTTTCAGAAAGCTCTGGAACGAGACCCCAAAATTGCTCCGGCTCACTTTTACCTGGGCAATATTTTAAATGAAAAAGGCCGCACTGGGGAGGCGATCGCTCAATACCAGCAAGCGCTTGCTCTCAATCCAGATTTAGAAGAAGCGCATTATAACTTGGGAGTGATTTATTATCAACAAGGTCAAATTGATGCTGCGATATCCGCATATGAAAGAACCCTTGCCATCAATCCCGAAAATTCCTATGCTTACTACAACTTGGGCGCGATCTATTATCAACTCGATCGGCTAGAAGAAGCGAACGTAGCCTACAGGCAAACGATTCGTCTAAGTCCCGAAAATGCCGATGCTTACTACAATTTGGGAATTGTGTTAGAAAAGCAAGGGCAACTGGAAGCGGCAGCAGTTGCATACCAAAAAGCAGTTGAAATCAATCCGAATTTAGCAGCAGGCTACAACAGTTTAGGCAATATTTTAAGTAGACAAAATCAGCCAGAAGAAGCGATCGCAGCTTATAAAGAAGCGATTCGCCGTCACCCCAACGATCCTTCCGCACACTATAATTTGGGCGTTATTTTGTACTATCAAGAGCAGCTCAAGGATGCAGTTCGCCCCCTCAAGAGAGCTAGGGACTTATACAGATCCCAAGGTCAGACCTCTAAAGCCGATGAAGTCGATCTCCTAATACAACAAATTGAGGTGCTGCGGAAACAACCGAGGCGCTAGGGGCTAGGGGTTAGGGATTAGGGGCTAGGGGAAGAGGGAGTGGGGGAGCGGGGGAGCGGGAGAATAAATCTTTTCCCTCTTCCCTCTCCCGTCTCCCATTTTCCTCTTCCTCTCCCTTTTCCCTCTGTTCTCTTCCCTAGCCCCTAACCCCTAGCCCCTAGCCCCTAGTCCTTCAAATGGGCAACTTATTGATATCTTTGTTCGAGCCAATCACAACCATTGCCGAACCTTTAAGAAGCCGTCTGTTAGGATCGGGATTAATTTCAAATTTGCCTTCATGACTTACCGCTAGCAAGTTCAAACCATAACGGGTGCGGAGTTTTAGTTCGGCGATCGTTTTGTTGTGAAATTCATCTGGAACGATCAGTTCCACAATGCTGTTTTCCGTATCCAAATCAAAACGGTCTAAAATCGCTGGTTTGGTGAGCGATCGCGCCAGCGCACAACCCGCCTCAAACTCCGGATAAACCACATGATCCGCTCCCACACGCTTCAATAGCTTCACATGAACTTCCGATGAAGCTTTCGCGACAACGTGAGCCACACCAGCTTCTTTCAAATTCAGAGTTGTAATGACACTTTCTTGGATATAATTACCAATAGCAATAATCACTGTATCAAACTCAAAAATACCCGCTTCTTTTAGAGCCGCCGGTTCTGTTGAATCCAATTGCACTGCATGAGAAACTAGCTGGTCGGTCAAAGCTTGGGAAACTCGTTTTTCGTCAACGTCAGTTCCCAGAACTTGGTATCCCATATTGTGCAAAGATGAGCAGACGGATCGACCGAAACGACCCAATCCAATGACCGCAAACTGTTGATTGTCTTTACGTAAACTGCGAAAAAAACTTAGAGATGACAGGTTCATACCAATACCTTTTATTACACACACTTTCTGTTAATTGTGCTATTGCTTAACTACCCAACGAGTAAGTTTTCTTCTGGATAGCGAACTGCACTGGGACGGGGGTCTCCCAGAATAGCGGCCATCATCAATAAAACTCCTACTCTTCCAATGTACATTGTCGAAATTATAATCAGTTTTGCCGCAGGTGTAATGCTAGCTGTAATCCCTGTAGAAAGACCGACTGTTGCAAACGCCGAGACAACTTCAAACAGTATTTGACTAAACTGCAACTCTGGATCGGTAATTGAAATTAAAATTGTCGATACCACTACGGTGGCAAAGGAACCAACTAATACACCAACTGCTTTTATAATCAGACTTAATGCCACTTGGCGATGATAAAGTTGAACTTCTTCTTTGCCTTGCAAAATTGCTTTTGTGCAACTGGTTAAAACTCGCAATGTTGTCGTTTTAATCCCGCCACCAGTGCCACCAGGACTTGCACCAATAAACATAAGCGCAATTGTCAGAAATAAACCAGCCTGGGTCATTTTGCCAAAGTCAACGGTATTAAAGCCAGCAGTTCTAGGGGTTACAGATTGAAACCAAGCTGCCAATAATTTATCTTTTAAACTAAGATATCCTAATGTTTCTGGATTTCTACTTTCTATACAAAATAATGCTATAGCTCCGGATAATAAAAGTATAATTGTTGTGCTGGTGGCCACCTTGAAATTCAGCGATAACACCTGGCAATATGGTTTTCTCAAAATGCGATCGCGCACCCACACGTACATTTCAAAAATCACCTGGTAGCCGATGCCACCAAAAATAATCAATCCCGGTACAACCAAATTTAATAACACCGATGATTGATAACCAATCAAGTTATCTCTGAATAAACTAAACCCCGCATTATTCCAAGAGTTAATACTATGAAAAATTGACAACCACAGCCCATAATTCCAACCGTGGTCAGGCACAAACACAAACATCAGCAGGAAAATTCCCGTAATTTCAAAAATCATTGTAGTGCCAATGACCGATCGAATTACTTGAGCGCTATCCTGTATACCGGGACGATCCAAAGCTTGCTGAATAGCCATTTTCTGCCTGAGATCGAACCTGCGGCCCACAAGCAAGATCAGGAAAGTGGTTGTGGTCATGTAGCCCAGTCCGCCAATTTGAACCAGGGCAACAATAAAAAATTGACCCCAAAAAGAAAAATATGTACCTGGGTCTACAACGGATAAACCGGTAACGCAAACGGCAGAGGTCGATGTAAAGAGGGCCACCAGCGGATTATTCCAGCTTCCGCTACTGGTGGAGAAAGGCATCATCAGCAGAAGAGTTCCTACGGCAATAACGGTGAAGAATCCCAGGCAAATGGTTCTTGATATGGTCATAGACAATAGTGATTTAATAATCTTTTTTGAAGCTTACTCCTAAAGGAGTACTTTCTCGATCGGAAAAATTTCTCTTTGGTTTGTAAGTCATAGACTGGAAAAAGAAGCGTGTACTGCGGAGCGATCGTCTGCTAGGCTAATTCCGGTCTGTACAAACACACAGCAATCCATGACTTCAACTCTTTATCGGCAAATTCAGCAATTCTACGATTCGTCCTCCAGTCTGTGGGAACAGATTTGGGGAGAACATATGCACCACGGCTACTATGGGCCAAATGGCGACCTCAAAAAAGACCGCCGTCAGGCGCAAATTGACCTGATCGAAGAACTGCTCAGCTGGGCAGGAGTGCAACAGGCCGATCGTATCCTCGATGTAGGTTGCGGAATTGGTGGCAGCACTCTTTACCTTGCAGAAAAGTTTAACGCATCTGCCTGGGGAATTACACTCAGCCCTGTACAAGCTGCTAGGGCGAAAGAACGAGCCTTAGCAGCTGGACTGAGCGCCAGAACTGATTTCCAAGTTGCAGACGCCCTCAATATGCCTTTTGCTGACGCCTCCTTTGACTTTGTTTGGGCGCTGGAAAGTGGCGAACATATGCCTGATAAGGAGAAGTTTATGCAGGAGTGCGATCGAGTGTTAAAGCCAGGGGGAACGTTCCTGATGGTAACTTGGTGTCATCGTCCCGCAACGCCTCCAAACGCCCCCCTCACGCCAGATGAGCAAAAGCATTTAGAGGAGATTTATCGAGTTTATTGCTTGCCTTATGTGATTTCGCTGCCCGAATACGAAGCGATCGCCCGCAACCTCTCCTTCCAAAATATCAGAACCGCAGATTGGTCAAAAGCTGTCGCGCCATTTTGGGATATAGTCATAGATTCTGCTTTCGATCTCAGAGCTATCTTCGGTTTGCTTTGCAGCGGCTGGGGTACAATCCAGGCAGCACTCTCTTTAGGCTTAATGAAGCAAGGCTATGAGCGCGGCTTAATTAGATTTGGTTTGCTCTGTGCTAATAAGCAGTGACAATAATCACGGACACAGACAAAGCGATCGTCTTTCTGCTTTGGTTGTGGCATTATTTCTTGTGTAGCGGTGTTGGTGCTTTCTGCAATCATATAGGTAGCTTGTGAGTCAGATTATCCCCGATCGTTCTGGTATAACCGATACTTCCCATCCGCAGGGAGTGCGGCAATATGCTGCTGGGATTTACTCTTTCTGGAAATTCTCTCGTCCCCATACCATAATCGGTACAACCCTGAGTGTTTTAGGCTTGTATTTAATTGCCCAATCTGCATCTAATGAAAATTTCCACCTGCAACTGTGGCAGTTATGGGGAACTTGGATTGCCTGTCTGTGCGGCAATATCTACATTGTCGGACTAAATCAGCTAGAAGATATTGAAATCGATCGAATTAACAAACCGCATTTGCCCTTAGCTGCGGGTGAATTTTCGCCACGCCAAGCTCAGTTAATTGTTGGCATTACAGGCGTATTGGCACTGTTATTCGCTTGGGTGATGGGGCCATTTTTGTTGTTGATGGTAAGCGTTAGTTTGGCAATTGGTACAGCTTATTCTTTACCGCCAATTCGGTTGAAACGATTTCCGTTTTGGGCGGCTTTGTGTATTTTTAGCGTGCGCGGAGCAATAGTTAATATCGGACTGTTTTTGCACTTTAATCAGAAATTGCACAACGCAAAAGAGATAATTGTGACGGGAGAAGTTTGGGCGCTGACGCTATTCATTTTGGTGTTTACATTTGCGATCGCCATTTTCAAAGATGTTCCCGATATAGAAGGCGATCGCCAATACAACATGAGCACTTTTACAATTAAACTCGGCGCGGTGGCTGTGTTTAATTTAGCCCGTTGGGTGTTAACCGTATGCTATGTAGGGATGAGCGTTGTTGCCATACTTTATCTGGCATCGGTCAACCAAGTTTTTCTAATTGGCTCTCATGTAATAATGCTGGGTTTGATGTGGTGGCGCAGTCGGAATGTAGACTTGCACGATCGAAGTGCGATCGCTCAGTTTTACCAATTTATCTGGAAATTGTTTTTCCTGGAATATCTGATTTTTCCTGCCGCCTGTATTTTGAATTAAAATGTAGGATTGTGGCAAAGCAAATCCAAAATCCTCTCATCCAAAATCTAAAATCCTTGCATCCGGTGACTTATTTATCTAGCCTTAGATGCCGTATCTTACCAGAGGACGAACAAACCTTCTATCTAACTTCTATCTAAGGCTGGAGGGAACTATTTGCAGATTTCGTCACTATTGAAATAACAGACAAGCAAATATAGCTGTTGTAGCTGCGAAGCGGTAATGGTGGCGATCGCAAACAGTCCAGCTTCATTTGACTTCAGAAATTAATTGAAGAAAAACACTGTTTTTTCTGGCGGTGCAGGTTGATAAACTGCGCCAAAAGCTGCTGCCAATAGCCCAAAACCAGAGGAGAAACAATGGATAAAATATTCGCTCAGACAAAAATTTCGCGTACAATTGCCTTGCTGCTGACAGCATTCCTAAGTCTGCCACTTTTGACCGCCTGCGGAGGATCGAATGAAGCGCTACCACCCCGCGACAGTAGGTATCCAGCAGGTCAAACTTCCCGCCCAGTTACACCCCAAGCGCGTCAAGGGTTGTCAAACGGTCAGAAAGTGGCCATATTGGCAGGAGCTGCGGCACTTTACTATCTCTACAACCAGCATAGAAACAAACAAGAGCAAGGGCCACAGGGCAAGTACTACCTTTCCAAGAACGGACGAGTTTACTACCGGGATGCACAAGGACGCGCACAGTGGGTAACACCGCCGCCGGAAGGAATTAGAGTTCCGGAGTCAGAAGCGCAACGATATCGCGACTTCCAGGGATATAACGGACAGTCCGCAGGGCGCGATCTCACCGACTTAGTACCCGCACAGTAAGTGCCGATATTGACACAAATTTAACGGAGATAAATCATGGTAGATAGATTTTTGCGAAACGTGGGAGATGCCATCTTTGGCAATAACGATCGACGATCGGAAGAAGAATACAATGATGACGATCGCAATGTCCGTCCGGCGAGCGAAGACCCCTACGGTGACCCCGCAGATGTAGGAATGTTCGGTAATGTCCGTCCGGCGAGCGAAGACCCCTACGGTGACCCCGCAGATGTAGGAATGTTCCCCGATATTCGTCCGGCGAGCGAAGACCCCTACGGTGACCCCGCCGATGTAGGAATGTTCCCCGATATTCGTCCCGCCAGCGAAGACCCCTATGGCGACCCCGCAGACCAGGAGTCCCGCTGGTAAAGGTAAACCGCGAACCTTCAGCTTAGTATGGATGTGCGATCGCACAATAATAAAGGCAGAGCTACATATTGCTACTGCCTTTTGTTGATTTAGTCAACCTCTAAATCTTCTGTCACACTAGGCTTAGAGCTACGATTACGGATCTCCTAATGTCTCATCAAATCAAACGCAAACACCTGCTTCTGGCTACTGTCATCAGTCTGAGCCTATCTACTTTTGGTTGTTCTTCATCAGGGTCAAACTCGCCAAACGCCAACTCTACCCCGTCAGCTTCGCCAGCAACTTCGGCATCAGCTTCCAACCCACAAAATTCTAACCCAACTCCGCCAGCCAGCCCAGCAGCCTCTTCACAAACAGATACTGCCAATACTCAAACAGCCCCAGCCCCAGCCCCAGCCCCTGTAGAGAAAGGCAGCGCTGCGGATTACTATCAGCAAGGTATTGAAAAGGTCAAACAACAAGATTTTAAGAGCGCAGAGGAATTATGGAACAAATCGCTTCAGCTAGACCCTAAAAATGCAGAGGTTCACTCTAACATGGGTGTGCTTCTGCAACGTCAGGGGAAGATAGATGAGGCAACCTCTCACTACAAGGAATCTGTTCGCCTTGCTCCCGATAATCCAGAGACTCATATTAAATTAGCTGTGGCTTTGGGTCAACAGCGCAAATTAGACGAATCGATCGCACAATCAAAAGAAGCCATTCGCCTCAAGCCCGACTTTGCACAAGCTCATTATGTCTTGGCATTGGGCTTATCCGAACAAGGCAAGAAAGAGGAAGCGCTCGCCAGTTTGAGAACAACTAGAGATTTATTGCAAAACCAGGGTCAAAAAGAGCAAGCTGGTAAAGTCGATGAAATCATTCAAAAAGTGAACGAACAAAAGTAAAAAATTGGCGTTCGCAAAAGCGAAACTATGACCGGGCAAAAAGGCAAAGTCTATTTGGTGGGTGCTGGGCCTTCCGATGTGGCCTACCTCACGGTGAGGGCGCAACAGCTGTTAGCGCAAGCAGAAGTTTTGGTCTACGACGCCCTTGTGGATGGGCGACTGTTGCACCTAGTACCCCTCAATTGCTGCTTGTTTGATGTGGGCAAACGCGGCGGACGCCCCAGCATTAAGCAAGCAGAAATCGATCGCCTGCTGGTGGAACAATGTCAGCAAGGAAAGCAGGTAGTGCGGCTCAAAAGTGGCGATCCGTTCATTTTCGGTCGTTGTGGCTCGGAAATTGAGAGCTTGCTGGCAGCAGGTTGTCCTTTTGAAGTGGTGCCGGGAATTTCTTCGGCGCTAGCAGCACCGCTGTTTGCGGGAATTCCTCTGACTGACCCGGTGTTGAGTCGATGTTTTGCAGTTCTCAGCGGTCACGACCCAGCCGAGTTAGATTGGCAGACTCTCTCTGGGATTGACACGCTGGTAATTTTGATGGGAGGGCGTTATTTAGCGGAAATTGTGGATCGCCTGCAACGATACGGACGATCCCCAAAAACTCCCGTCGCGGTAATTCGCTGGGCGGGACATCCCCAACAACAAGTTTGGACAGGAGAACTGGGCAATATTGTTCAAGTCACTGCTGGGGCGTCCCTCTCGCCAGCAGTTATCGCGATCGGGGAAGTTGTGGGGTTACGCCCGTATTTACTTAGCGGCGATTCTGGTTATAAAGTGGCGATCGAGAGCGAGGATGATTTAAAATTCGACACTGAGAATCCTCAACCGCAAATTTCTATCACCGTGACAAATACCGAACACCCAAGATCGATCGATTTTCAGGACTCACAAATTTCTGCTTCTCTTCTCCCCTCTCCGTCTGACGAGGAGAGGTTGCTTCCTCTGGCTGGCAAAACTATCCTGGTGACTCGATCGGTGGGTCAATCTGGCGAGTTTGGTGACCTGTTGCAACAAGCAGGCGCAAGGGTAATTGAAATGCCCGCGCTGTCAATTGGCCCTCCTTCTAGTTGGTCGGATCTGGATAGTGCGATCGCAAATCTTCCCACTTTTCATTGGTTAATTCTCACTTCCACCAATGGGGTAGACTATTTTTTTGAACGACTGCAAGCACAAGGCAAAGATGCCCGCGCTCTAGCTACCCTCAAAATTGCTGTAGTTGGCAAAAAAACAGCCCAACGCCTGCAACAACACTCCGTTATACCCGATTTTATCCCACCAGATTTTGTGGCCGATTCCCTTGTGGCAAATTTCCCAGCACAGTTAGTCGGCCAAAAAATTCTCTTCCCCAGAGTGGAAACTGGGGGGCGAGAAGTACTGGTACAAGAATTAACCGCTCAAGGCGCTGTTGTCGTGGAAGTACCGGCTTATCAGTCTCAGTGTCCGACGGATATACCGCCAGAAGCTTTCGACGCTCTACAGCGCAAAGCAGTGGATGCAGTTACTTTTGCTAGTTCCAAAACCGTGCAATGTTTCGATCGGTTGGTACAAGCATCTCTACCTATGGATGTGTTGGAGGGCGTTTGCATTGCTTCCATTGGCCCTCAAACTTCCAAAACTTGTCAGCAGTTACTGGGACGAGTCGATGTAGAGGCGAAAGAATATACTCTGGAAGGCTTATTAAAAGCCTTAATGGAGATTTAAGATTATGTTTGGCAAAGGGTATAATATTATACCGAAATTCTTAGTGAAATCGCAGAAATTTATAATACGAACAGAAAGCCTAAAATTTTTCTTGACAAACACTTTTGCTTTTTTATCTATAGGTAAAATAAAAAATAACACCCGCTAGGCTTCCATAAGCACCTTGGTTGGCAATATGGGTAGTAGAAAATTAGACCTTTCCAAAAAAGAATCTCGGCAGGCAGGATGCCTACCCCACAAGAGTTATTGGAGATGTCTAATAGCGATTCATGCAGACATAACCTTTTAAAGGAAGAGTCTGACAAAATGACAGCTGAAATATAAGTTTCCTGCACTTACTGAGAGGGTTTTGGGAAAAATCTTGTAGGCCAACCTTAACTTTGAAAGTAAATAATCAGAATAGTTTGCTAAAATAGACAGGCATATATACTCAAAACGGTTGATAAAATTTTATTTTGCAAAACATATTATGTCTATATTTCCAGCACTCATAAATTGTGAATTTATTTGATAAATGTCATCAAAATAATAAAAAATTGAATATGATTGTCAAAGGTTATTTAATCCAATTATAATATAGGATTATCCCTAGTGGATGAGTAAGTAGAAACACAATAAAAAAATTAAAATCCGAAAGGATAGACAAATAAACTTGCGGATGCAAAGCTCAGAAACAAAATTCAGCACTAGCAAACACAGAGGGCAATCCAGGTTGATATCGGTATTTGCCAGTTTGCGTTTCCGCCTGATTTTGTTGGTATTCCTGGCCGTAGTTCCGACGTTCGTCCTCACACTTTACACGTACTGGAAAGAACGCCAACAGGCATTAGCGGTAGCGCAGAAAGATGCGTTGCAGTTGACTGAGCTTGCGTCTAAAATTCAGGAGCAATCGATCGAGGTGACGCGCCAAGTGCTAATGACCTTGGCGCAACTGCCGCAAGTGCAAAGCGTCGGGATAGAAACACCCAGTTCCAATGCAGCGTGTAATACTCTTTTCGCCGCTCTGCAACAACAATACCGACAGTACGCCAATATAGGAGTAGTCGATCGCCACGGCAAAGTTCGCTGTAGCGCTATTTCTGGGAAAGACTCGGTTAATCGAGCTTCTAGCACCTGGTTTCAGCTTGCCATTAAAGATCGCGACTTCTCTATCGGTGAATATCAAATCGGTCATATCCCTGACAAGGCGACGATCGACTTTGGGTATCCCGTTCGCGATCGAGCCGGTGAGGTCAAAGCCGTCATTTATGCAGCGCTAGATCTCAACTGGTTCAATCAAATCGCTCCTAGCGCCGAACTGCCACCTGGAGCGTCTTTCACTATTATCGATCGCAAAGGTACGATTTTAACTCGCTACCCCAACCCAGAAACCTGGGTCGGGCGTAAAGCCCCAGAAACACATACCATCGAAACCATTCGATCGCGAGCAAACAAAGGCATTATTTATACTCCTGGAGTCGATGGCATATCTCGGTTGTATGTCGTTACACCCCTGGAGACTAACACTAACGATCCGTTGCTAAGCTCCATGCCAAGCTCTCTATACGTAAGCGTTGGCATACCTAAAAAAGTAGTTTTCGCCGTCGCTAACCAAACATTTATCCGCAACTTAATCTGGTTAGGAGTAGGTACATCTTTAATGCTAACTGCTGCTTGGATAGGCAGCGAGTTGTTTGTTATACGTCAAATCAAAGCCCTGCTATTGGCAACAAAACGTTTAGGAGATGGAGATTTCAATACCCGCGTTTGTTGGCGATTGACAGGAGGAGAAATCAAACAACTTGGCTTAGCTTTTGATGAGATGGCAGCATATTTACAACGTTCAGTCAGCGAACGCGACTCGACTTTTCGCACTCTTGAAGAAAGAGAGAAAAGATATCGAGCGGTTGTTAACAGCGTCGCCGAAGTAATTTTCCAGATAGATACAATCGGCGTGTGGACATTTCTCAATCCTGCTTGGACAAAAATCACGGGATATAGGATCGCAGAAAGTATTGGTAAAAATTGTTTAGACTTCGTTTATCCTGACGATCGCCAACATTACTCAGAAGAATTTCAATCTTTAAACCGACGGCAAACAGAATTTTGTCGCTACGAGCTAAGATTAGTGACGAAAAACAACGAGTTGCGCTATGTCGAACTGCAAGCGCAGTTAACTTTTGCTCCGGATGGCACCATCACAGGCATTTGCGGCACTTTAAACGATATTACCAATTCCAAACGGGTACAAGCGGTATTGGCAGAAAGCTACAACCTCTTACAAGCCGTAGTGGAAGGAAGCAGTGATGCGATTTTTGTCAAAGATCTCGAAGGCCGCTACGTCCTAGCTAACTCTACAACTGCCCGCATTATGGGAAAACCTTTAGGAGAAATAATAGGACGAGACGACACCGAGCTTTTTTCGCCGGAAACTGCCGATCGAATCATCGAAAATGACCGCAAAATTATGGCCAGCGGTGAAACGGAAATAGTTGAGGAAATCGTTACTGCTAACAACATCACGCGAACCTTTCTGGCCAGCAAATATGTCTTGCGCGACTACCAAAGCAACATTATCGGTTCGATCGGGATTGCGCGAGATATTACAGATCGCAAGCGTCTGGAGAACGAGCGCGAGCAGTTGTTAGAGCAACTCAAACAGGAGAAAGAAGACCTTACCGCTCTCACGACAGTAACTGCCAATGCGATCGGCACTTTGAATCTGGATGAATTGCTAGAAGTGCTGCTGTTGAGAATTGCCAGCGTAGTGCAAGCGGATATGGGTGCGATCCTTTTGAAAGAAAACGATCGCCTGCGCGTCCGTGCCAGCATTGGGATTGATGCAGAAAATCGTTCTCACTTTAGCGTCCCCATCGGACAAGGCTTTGCAGGTACAATAGCCGCAACTCAAAAGCTGCTTTACATTGAAGACGTACAGCGCGATCCGATCGCGATCGGCCAACCCCTCAAACAGCTTGGTATTCGCACGATGCTGGGCGTTCCCCTGCAACGCAACAACAACACGATCGGCGTTCTGCATTTAGATTGGTTGAGCGTCCATCCTTTTAGCGAGCGGGAACTGCACTTACTGGAAATCACCGCCGAACGCTGTACGATCGCAATTCTCAACGCCCAGCTTTACGAACAAACCAAACAGCTACAAGAACGCCTCCAGCTGCAAATTGACACTATGCCGATCGGATGTATCGAGCTAGATGTTGAATTTGGCGTAATCGATTGGAATCCCGCCGCAGAAAGAATCTTTTCTTTTACAAAAGAAGAAGTTTTGGGCAAGCGTCTGCACGATCTGGTAACTGGTGAGTGGGAAAGCATTCCACCGATGACCGCCGATCGATCTCCAATTCTCAATACTGACTCCTCAATTGCCAAAATCGACCACAACATTACCAAAGATGGACGCAATATAATCTGCGAGTGGTATATCTTACCCCTGGAAACAGATGGGACGGTCATCGGTAGTTTGGCAATGGTTCAAGATATCACCGAGCGCAAACTGGCAGAGTTAGAACTGCGAGGGTCAGAAAAGCGCTACCGCAATTTGTTTCAAAGTAACCCCCATCCCATGTGGGTGTATGACTTTGAGACACTCAGATTTTTAGATGTTAATGATGCGGCTATTCAGCACTATGGGTATTCTCGCGATGAATTTTTGGCGATGACAATCAGAGATATTCACCCGCCAGAAGATATTTCTAGCTTATTAGCAGAAACAATATCTCAGCAGAATTCCGATATTAATCGCAGGAGTCTGTGGAGGAATCGCAAAAAGGATGGCACTATCATGTATGTGGAGATCGCGGCCCACGAATTGATCTTTTTTGGCAGACGCGCTCAATTAATATTGGCAAACGATATCACCGAGCGCAAACGAGCGGAAGATGCTTTGCGAGAAAGCGAGCGCCGATATTATACCCTAGCAAAAGTATCGCCGGTGGGGATATTTCGCACGGATATCAGGGGAGAGTGTTTGTACGTCAACGAGCGTTGGTGTCAAATTACCGGTTTGACAGTAGAAGAGTCTCTGGGAGTAAGCTGGATGCAAGCGTTGCATCCTGAAGATCGAGAGCGCGTTTTAAGTGAATGGGATCTGGCTACTAGAGATAATTTCCGATTTGAATCGGAATATCGTTTTAAAAATCCTAATGGCTTGACCACTTGGGTATTCGGTCAGGCTGTCGTGGAGACTGGGGAAAATGGAGAAGTGCTTGGCTATGTCGGTACGCTTACCGATATTACCGATCGCAAGCAGGCGGAGGATTTGCTGTGGTGCTATGCTTTTTACGATCCCCTGACTGGCTTGCCTAACCGAACTTTGTTTTTAGAGCGACTCCGACAGAAGATCGAACAAAAGAAATGTGGGGAAACAGGTTTGTTTGCTGTGATGTTGCTCGATCTCGATCGCTTCCAGATCGTTAAATACAGTTTGGGACACGAGGTTGCCGATCGGCTGCTTGTCGCGACTGCTCATCGCTTAAAAAATTGCCTGAGCAATTTTGGATTTTCTATTTTAAATTTTGGCTTGTCAGCAGGTGACAAGAATATAGAATTTAGACAAATTTACCAGCAACCAAATAATGTAAATAATCCCAAATCCGCATTTCTAGACAGTCGTCTGGGAACGAGCCAAAATCTCAAATTTTTTGTGGCACAAGTAGGATTAGACGAATTTGCCATAATTCTTGCAGATCTGGAAAAACCCAGCGACGCCACCCGCGTAGCCGATCGCATTTACCAGGAATTGCAATTACCGTTTAATTTTGATGGACAAGAGGTATTTGTTACTGCCAGTATTGGCATCGCTTTCAGTACGATCGATTACGATTTGGCAACTGACTTCTTACGTGCCGCCGATACGGCAATGCACCAGTCCAAAAAACTTGGGTTTGGAGGTTACGCCCTTTTTGAGCCGAGATGGCACGTTGGTGCTGTGGAGAAATTGCAGTTAGAAACAGACTTGCGGCGAGCCATCGAACGCTCGGAATTGCGAGTTTATTACCAGCCGATCGTATCTCTCAAAAGCGGCAGAATTAGTGGCTTTGAGGCGCTAGTCCGCTGGCAGCATCCCACAAGAGGTTTTGTTTCGCCAGACCAGTTTATTCCGCTGGCGGAAGAAACCGGTTCGATCGGTGCGATCGATCGCTGGGTATTGCGCGAAGCTTGCCGCCAAATGGCTATTTGGCAGAAGGAATTTGGCGATGGCATACTTTTAACTATAAGTGTAAATTTGTCTGTTGTGCAGTTATCGACAAGAGGATTAATTGAGCAAATCAACCAAATATTGTGGGAAACTGGTATTAATCCCCACAGTTTGAAAATTGAAATTACGGAAACCGGTTTGTTAGGAAACGTTACTTCCGAAAAAGCGATGTTAGAACAGTTGAAAGCTTTGGGAATTCAGCTTTCCATAGATGACTTTGGTACGGGCTACTCATCTTTAGCGCGTCTCCATCAGATGCCGATCGATACTTTGAAAATAGACCGCTCTTTTATCTCTCAAATGACTGTTGATAGCGAAAGTTTGGAAATTGTGCGGACGATCCTCACCTTGGCGCATAGTTTGGAAATGGATGCGATCGCAGAAGGTGTGGAAACTGCCGACCAATTGGCGCAACTCAGATCGCTGCTATGCGAATACGCTCAAGGCTATTTCATTTCTAAGCCTGTGGACGGCAAAACCGCAGAAGATTTACTTAGAAATAATTTAAGATTTTAACTTTAATCATTATAAACTAATTCGAGCTAAAATATTAATAATGGCTAATAATTACCGAAAAATTCTCATTCACGAATGGCTATTAACAATCATCGCCTTATTGGTTTAACTGGTGGCATTGGCACAGGCAAAACTACGGTTGCAAATTATCTCGCCAATGCCTACAAATTGCCTATTTTTGATGCGGATATCTACGCACGAGAAGCTGTACAACCGGGCTCGTCAATTCTTAACAACATAGCCGAACGCTACGGCGCGGATATTCTCGCAGCTTCAGGTGCGTTAAATCGTCAACAGTTGGGCAATATTATTTTCAACAATCCTCAAGAAAAATATTGGTTAGAGCAACAAATACACCCCTATGTGCGCGATCGTTTTGTCGAAGCGATCGAGCGATTACCTTTAAATTCCACAGCAGTGTTAGTTGTACCTTTGTTATTTGAAGCAAATATGACAGATTTAGTCACAGAAATTTGGGTGGTTTTTGTTGACGAACAACAACAATTAAATAGGTTGATAGAACGAGATGAATTAACTTTAGCACAAGCCAAAGCCAGAATTAACAGTCAAATGTCACTTCAGGAAAAGTGTAACAAAGCCGATGTAGTTTTGGATAACTCTTCTACTCTGGAAGCCTTATTAAAACAGGTTGATGCAGCCATAAAAGCATGATACGATAAACAATAATACAAAGCTAATAGACAATATCTAAAAAGTAAGATTGTGCCAAAAACTATCTTGGTTATTGAATATTCCAGAAATATGCAAAGGGTGTTTCAGCAATTGATAAATTTACTGCTAAAGAATAGTATTCAGATACATTGGGTTTATAATGCAACAGATGGAATCAGTTTCTTAGAACGTGAAAAACCTAGTATCATTCTCTTAGATTTTGAAATTGCTTTGGGTAGTGATTGGGAAGTTTTTCAATATATCCAGTCTCAAGCTCGGTTGAGATGGATTCCCTTAATCGTCATGTCTGGGAAAAAGGAAAAAATTACAGATGAAATCTCCGGGTTGTTTGAATATTTCCACTTCTGCGAAAAACCCTTTGATGGGAGAGAATTAAAACAAGCCATTCAAGTGGCGATCGCACAAACGAAACAACGATATCAAAAAGATAGTAAACACTCAATATTTGCTAATTATTTCCATACTAATATAAAGCCTATGCACTTAAAATTGCAAGACCTTCTAATTAGGAAAAACTGGAAAGAAGCAGATGCAGAGACAACAAGACTCACCTTTACAGTCAATCGCCAACTCCTCAATAAAGATTCATCCTCAGTCAGAACATCAGTTATAGAGGCAATTGATAATTTTTTACTTGAGGACTTACAAGCAATTGATTATCTATGGGTTATTCATAGCGATGGTCATTTTGGAATTAGCGTTCAGTGGGAACTCCTTCAAAAAATAAGGAATGAACTCTACCAAATATTTGAACAAATAGGTTTTTTCGATGGCGATGATTGGCAAAATCTAAGTGTTGAAGAGCGCCAACAGTATGTCATAAGTTTTATGCAGCGAACACCTACTTACTCAACTGCAAGTCTAGGAGATTCTTTTCAAGATTTTTTGAGTAGATACAATATTAAAGGAATATTGACGCTACCTACTGCCCTTACTATCGATCTTGGCTGGCTGCTTAAAGGCTCACCCGAATGGACATTTAATGGTGAAATCAATTACTCTTTAGATAGTCCTAAAGGTCATTTACCAACAGTGGGTAGGCAAGAGTTAGGATCTGCATTCCATCACGGTTTTATGCTCACATTTATTTTCTCCAAACTTTACGATTGAGGGAGGTAAGAATCATCCAAAACTAATACTTAAAGGTTTGTCAATTAATTTTTTCAAATTCAACTAAATTAATCAGGTGGGCATTGCCCACCCTACAACTAAATCATTTTAGATTTTGGATTTTAGATTGTATCAAACTCACTTGGGGAGCGTCAATTAATCCAAAATCCAAAATCCAAAATCCAAAATCCAAAATTACGCTGCTTCGCCACCAACGACGACATTGCGAATTCGCAAAGAAGGGCCACCGCAACCGACGGGCAAACCGCTTTGTCCGCCTTTACCGCAACCGCCGGATTCATCCCAGTAGAAATCATCGCCGATCGCTTCAATATCGGCTAAAGTTGTAAACACATTCCCCGAAAGCGTCACATCGCGCACAGGTTCGGCAATTTCGCCGTTGCGAATCATCCAAGCTTCCCCGGCGCTAAAGGTGAACATTTCGCCATTCGTCATCCCACCCAACCAGTTGCGAGCATAAACGCCTTCTTTGATATCCTTAAATAAATCCTTGACTGGCGTATTACCGCGCTCAATCCAAGTATTCGTCATTCGCACGATCGGCGGATAATGATAGTTGAGACAGCGAGCATTTCCCGTAGGTTCTTCTTCCAATTTGCCAGCTGTCTCGCGAGAATGCAGTCTTCCCACCAAAACCCCATCTTTAATTAGCTGGGTAGTTGTCGCCGGCGTTCCTTCATCATCGTAGAAATAACTGCCGCGATGTCCGGGAGGTGCAGCGCCATCAAAAATTTGCAGTTCTTTTGGCCCGAATCGCCGTCCTAATGTCATCACTTCCAGCAAATCTGGGTTTTCGTATGCCATATCAGCTTCGGAAAGATGACCGAAAGCTTCGTGGACAAACAAACCGCTGAGAATCGGGTCGATCACCACCGTGTAAGTGTTACCTTTGACGGAAGGTAGGGCGAGGGCGTCTACAGCTCGTTGTGCGGCACTGCGAACTTGGTCATCGAGATTGGTAAGATCTTCGTAAGCTTTGCGAGAACCTGTAGTTTCCCGTCCGGTTTGCACAGTTTCGCCATCGCGAGCTGTAGCGGCAAAACGCATTTCCATATCCACCCAAGATTGCTCTAGCATTGTATCTTCTGAGGTGGCAAGTAAAATTCGCTGGGCGCTGTCGCTGTAGCGTACTGAAGTGGTGGTAATTCGCTTATCCAAGCTGCGAAGAATGTGGGTGTAGCGATCGCACAATGTCTTTTTCTCAGATAATTGGATGTGGCGCGGATCGGTACCGGTCAAAGGTAGCTCGAAGATATCCCGAACTGGATCGATCGGAGCGAGGATAGTTTCTTCATCTCCTACTATACGAGCAGCTGCGATCGCTTCTTCCACCCGTTCTTTCAATGTCGAAAGTTGATTGAAGCTAGCAAAACCCCAACCTCCCTTGTAACAAGCTCGTACCTGCCCACCAATTGAGATACCCTGGGAAAGTGTTTCGATCTTATCCGCACGCAGTAATATATCAGTCCCTTCTGCTTCTTCCAATCGAATCGCCAAATAATCTACTTGCGATCGATATTTTCCAATCAAGTCAGAGAGCAAGTTTTTGGCATCCGCAATTAAGCTGGGCATAGCCGATGGTGGTGTTGATGAACTGACTTTATTTTAGAGGAAAGGAAGGGGTTAGGGGCTAGGGGTTAGGGGTTAGGGGTTAGGGACTAGGGGCTA
>NZ_JACJPW010000019.1 GCF_014696265.1 Aerosakkonema funiforme FACHB-1375
CTCCGCGTTAACGGTAGTACCAGCTTATTTTTAATCAATCCGAATGGAATTATTTTCGGTGCAAATGCACGCTTGAATATTGGTGGTTCTTTTATTGCTTCCACTGCACAGAGCATCAAGTTTTCCGATCGCACTTTCTACAGCGCCAGCAATCCAGAAACGCCGCCGTTGTTGAGCATCAATACACCAGTGGGATTGCAACTTGGCTCGAATGCTGGATCGATTCAATTCAAAGGAGTTCCAGCAGCCAACTTTATTTTCCGACAGCAGCAATTATTCCAGGCGCAAACTCTAGGTTTAGTGGGCAGCCAGATCGATATGGATAGCGCAACTTTGGTTAATCCAGAGGGGCGGGTGGAATTGTGGGCGGTGCGGAATGCGGAGGTAGCGATCGGCGATCGAGGCAGAATGGAATTAGCTAGTCCTGCCGAGACAGCAGACTGGGGAACGATTTCCCTGCGCCAATCCTCGCTGATCGATACCACTGGACTGAATGGGGGAGCAATTAACATTCGGGCGCGGGGACTTACGCTTCAGGAAGGTTCGGTAATCGCTTCTGCGACCAGAGCATTTGGGCAGGGACAAGAAATTACCGTCAAAACCACTGAATTTGTCGATTTGTTGGGAGTTTCTGCACTGGAAAACTATCGCAATCCCGGGATAGTTACCAGCATATTTGGAAATGAAGGTAAAGCGGGAGATATTACGGTCGAAACCCAACGTTTGCGGATTGCCAACGGAGGTAGACTTCAGTCATTAATTAGTTTCGTTATCGGTAGCTTTGGCACTGTACCCAGACCGATTACCCGGATCGAAGACTCTAAAACTGGAACAATTACCGTTCGAGCCTCAGATGTAGAAGTACAAGGATACAACCCATTTTCTAATAACCTGATTTTGCCCAGTGCTATTACTACGTTAATCAGCAACGGTAATAGAAATGAGAGTGGAAAAATAACGATTGAGGCTCAAAGAGTTCGCTTGCTAGATGGTGGTCGAATCAGTACCGATCTGCTCGGTTTAAACACTGGTAGTTTTGCTGGCGCGATCGTGAATGGAACATCAGGAAACATATCGATTCGGGCAGTTGAAAGTCTGGAAATTTCGGGAGTTACTCCTTCTGGACTGACAGGTGGGGCGATCAGTTCGATTCAACCTTTGGCAGAAGGTAAAGGGGGAAATATCTCGATCGAGACTGGACAGTTGAGGCTTTTTAATGGTGGTACGATCTCTAGTGCGCTGGCAGGTAGTGGCAAGGCGGGGAATATCGAAATTCGCGCTACCGAAATAGCCGTCAGCGATCCATCGATCGATACGTTAAGCAATGCAAGTAGTGGCATCACCGTTGCAGTAGCTAGAAATGGAAAGGGTCAGGGTGGAAATATCAGACTAGAATCTTCTAGCCTGCGGGTTTTCAACGGCGGACAAATAACTTCTTCGACGCTGGGCAACGGAGATGCTGGTAATATCAACTTGCTGGTCGATCGGATTGATGTAGAGGGAATTTCCCAAACATTCCCAGACGGTCGTCAATTTCCCAGCAGTATTAGTGCTGCTTCTACTACTCATGCTAATGCTGGTTCGGTGAGCGCGATCGCCAATACGATCGACGTTCGCAACGGGGGGCAAATCTCGGTTAGCAATAGTGGAGGCGGTAATGCGGGTAACTTGCAGGTGAGTGCGAATCGCATTCAACTCGATCGAGGAGGTAGTTTGCGTTCGGAAGTAGCAGCTGGCGATCGAGGTAATATTACTCTCAATACCGATCTGCTGCAATTGCGGCGCGGTAGCGAGATCGCCACTAATGCGACGGGAACGGCGACTGGCGGAAATATCAATATTACTACCAATACCTTAGCCGCGCTAGAAAATAGCGATATTGCCGCTGATGCTATGCAGGGACAAGGTGGCAACATTCAAATTAATACGCAAGGGGTTTTTCTTTCCTTTGATAGCGATATCACCGCTTCTTCCCAACTGGGATTGAGCGGTACGGTGGATATATCCAATCCCAATTTAGAGGAACACCATATTGCGATCGTTTCTGGGAGTAACTTTCTTGAGGAAGCACCAGTCGTAGCCAGTAGTTGCCTGACTCAGCACAACAGGCAACAAGGACGCTTTGTCGTGACTGGTAATGGCGGTTTATCCGAAACACCAGATAATTTATTAATAGCCTATGAAGTCACGCAGGTGAGAACTGTGGGTAGGTTACTGGGTAGGGAAAATCAAACACCGGAAATAAATAATTCCTTATTACCAAATTACTTTGTTCGAGAAGCAACAGGATTTACTGTTAGCCCGGATGGAAGTATAATCCTTGTTGCTAATCAGAGCCAATTAGAACCAACTCAAAATATAATTTGCGCTACAAATCAACTGGAGATAAATCAATGAATTGTGCTAATTCAAAGTGGATTTTTGGTGGCTTGTTCACCTTATCGGCGTGTTCGCTCGCTGTTTCTACATCCGCGCAGATCGTACCAGATGCCACTTTACCAGTTAATTCTACCGTTACCAGCAACGGCGATATTTTCACGATTGAAGGCGGTACTCGTGCTGGTAGCAATTTGTTTCACAGCTTTCAAGAATTTTCGGTTCCGACAGGTAAAGAAGCTTTTTTTAATCAGGCTCTCGACGTGCAGAATATTCTCACTCGCGTGACGAGCGATCGAATATCTAATATTGATGGATCGCTCCGCGTTAACGGTAGTACCAGCTTATTTTTAATCAATCCGAATGGAATTATTTTCGGTGCAAATGCACGCTTGAATATTGGTGGTTCTTTTATTGCTTCCACTGCTGAAAGCATCAAGTTTGCCGATCGCACTTTCTACAGCGCCATCAATCCAGAAACACCGCCGTTGTTGAGCGTCAATACTCCAGTGGGATTGCAACTTGGCTCGAATGCTGGATCGATTCAATTCAAAGGAGTTCCAGCAGCCAACTTTTTTTTCCGACAGCAGCAATTATTCCAGGCGCAAACTCTGGCATTGGTGGGCAGTCAGATCGATGTGGATAGCGCAACTTTAGCTAATCCAGATGGGCGAGTGGAATTGTGGGCGGTGCGAAATGCGGAGGTAGCGATCGGCGATCGAGGCAGAATGGAATTAGCTAGTCCTGCCGAGACTGCGGACTGGGGAAGGATTTCCCTGCGGCAATATTCGCTGCTCGATACCAGTGGACTGAATGGGGGAGCAATTAACATTCGGGCGCGGGGACTTACGCTTCAGGAGGGTTCGGGAATCTATTCTGTGACCGGTGCATTTGGGCAGGGAGGAGAGATTAGCATCAAAACCACTGAATTTGTCGATTTATTGGGAGTTTCTGCCGCAGAAAATTATGACTTCCCTGTCCCTGGCATATTTACCACCGTATTTGGCAGTGGGGGGAAAGCAGGAGATATTACGATCGAAACCCAACGTTTGCGGATCGCTAATGGAAGTTGGGTTCAATCGATTATTAACGGTACTTATGACCCCGTAACTTTTGCTCCGATCTCGGTAGAGGACTCTCGGAGTGGAAATATTACCGTGCGAGCCTTCGATGTAGAAGTCAGCGGATACATCCCATTTCCGACTGGCGTTTTCTTTCCCAGTGCTATTACTACCTTAGTTTTAAATGGCAACAGAAGTGAGAGTGGGAAGATAACTGTCGAGGCGCAACGAATTCGATTGATTGATGGTGGTCGGATCAGTACCGATCTGTTGGGTTTACCTTCTCTCGATTTTGGTTTTGGTACGTTCATTACGGCGGGAAAAGCCGGGGACATATCGATTCGGGCGGCTGAGAGTCTGGAAATTTCGGGAGTTACACCTACTGGAGTGACAGGTGCGGTGACCAGTTCGATTCAACCTTTTGTAAAAGGCGAAGGTGGAAACATTTCGATCGATACCCAACAACTGCGCCTGTTCAATGGCGGTACGATTTCTAGTGCTTTGGCTGGTAGTGGTAAAGCAGGAAATATCCAAATTCATGCCAGGGAAATAGCCGTTAGCGATCCGGCGATCGATAGAGTCAGCAAGACAATTAGTGGCATTACGGTTGCAGTAGCTGAGGGTGCAACTGGTGAAGGTGGAAATATCAGGCTAGAGTCCTCTAGTCTGCGGGTTTTCAATGGCGGACAAATAACTTCTTCGACGCTGGGAAATGGAACTGCTGGAAATATCAATTTGCGAGTGAATCGGATTGATGTAGAGGGAATTTCCCCATCATTACCTGATGGTAGTCAACTACCCAGCAGTATTAGCGCTGCTTCTACTACTAATGCTAATGCTGGTTCGGTTAATTTGATTGCCAATTCGATCTACGTTCGCAACGGGGGGCAAATCTCGGTGAGCAATAGTGGCGGCGGTAATGCAGGTAACTTGCAGGTGAGTGCGAATCGCATTCAACTCGATCGAGGAGGCAGTTTGCGATCGGAAGTCGCAGCAGGCGATCGAGGTAACATTACTCTCAATACGGATCTGCTGCAATTGCGGCGCGGTAGCGCCATCACCACTAATGCTACGGGAACGGCGACTGGTGGAAATATCAATATCGCTACCAATACCTTAGCAGCGCTAGAAAATAGCGATATTGCCGCTGATGCCATGCAGGGACAAGGTGGCAACATTCAAATTAATACGCAAGGGGTTTTTCTTTCCCCTGATAGCAATATCACCGCTTCTTCCCAACTCGGATTGAGCGGTACGGTGGATATCTCCAATCCCAATTTAGAGGAACAGCATATCCCAATCGTGGTAAATAATAATTTTGTCGCGGAAGCGCCAGTGATAGCTAGCAGTTGCTTGAATCGCCGTAACGGACAACAAGGACGGTTTGTTGCGACTGGAAACGGTGGTTTATCCGAAACACCAGATAATATCTTGATGCCTTACGAAGTAGAGCAAGTGAGAACTGTGGGTCAGTTACAAAGTAGAAGAAACCGAGAACTAGAAGCTAGCAATCCGTTGCGATCGAATTACTCAATTCAAGAAGCGACGGGATTTACTGTCAGTCCAGATGGAAAAGTCTGGCTAGTAGCTGATTCCCGTCAATATAAGCCTGCGGTTGATTTGATTTGCGGAAAATAGTAAATGGATTTAAGGATATGGTTTTTCTGGTAATGGTCTTGCAATGACTGAATTTTCTAAATAACCGATTCCTTCGATTTCAATGCGGACGCGATCGCCTACCTGCATTGGCCCAATACCGGCTGGCGTTCCCGTCAACACTACATCCCCAGGTAACAGTGTCATGACCTGACTGATATAGGATACGAGTCGATCGGGTGAAAAAACCATGCGATCGATCTGGTCAGATTGTACTGGCTGGGGGTCATCATTTAAAAAGGTTTGCAATTGGGCACCGGGACTCAATTCTCGGACTATCCACGGGCCCAAGGGACAGAATGTATCGAAACCCTTCGCCCTTGTCCATTGACCGTCGCGCTTTTGCAAATCTCGTGCGGTCACATCGTTGGCGATCGTATATCCCCAAATTTTTGCTTGCGCCTGCGCTGGCGTACAGTCAGTACAGCGTTCGCCAATTACCAACGCCAATTCCCCTTCGTAATCCACCCGCTGGGACTGGGGAGGATACCATATAGGCGCATCGGTGGGGATAATTGCTGTCGAAGGCTTGAGAAATAATAGCGGTTCCGTGGGAACCTCGGAATCCATTTCACTAGCGTGAGCTGCATAATTTTTCCCCACGGCCACCACTTTAGACGGAGCGCAAGGAGCCAAAATTTGATAAGTGTCCGGTTTCAACTCCGAATCTGTCGGTTGTCCTTGCAACCAGGGTGGCGCATCAAGCACAGTAACGCTGCGGTTTAACTCTAATAAACCGTAGTAAATCTGTCCTTTTGCAGTTTGAACTCGGACGTAGCGTTTTGCCATATCTAGACAGATGTCCTCTGGGAAAGCCAATCAAAAGCTGTTCGTAGGCACCCCTTTACCACAATAAATCATTTTTGTCAAATGATTTATGAGCGTGGTTGCAAGCTGGTAGTAAGATTTTACATTCCCGCGATTTGTTTTCCGAACTTACACCGCAAATAGCAGGGATGGAAGGCTGGAGACTGGAAAAAGGAGATGGTAAGGCAGAGACATTTTGGTTCAATACCATTTCTATTAATATAAAAATGTAACGAAATATACAAATTTACCATTTTTTCAGGAATTCGAGGTTAGGCTACGGATAGAAACATAGTTAACACAGATACCGCGATCGAGAGAAAGCTATATGAACTTAGTAACGCTGCCGCTTGAAACTCCCAGTCCTGCCTATATTTGTCCATTCGACCAAGCTTGTAGCTACCTAGAACAAGCAGCCAAAGAGTTACGGATGGAACAAGGTTTGCTGGAAGTTCTCAGTCACCCGCGCAAAGTTGTCACCGTTTCCATTCCCGTCAAACTGGATAACGGTCAAGTGCAGGTTTTGGCAGGACATCGGGTACAGCACTGCGATGTTCTTGGGCCATATAAAGGCGGAACTCGTTACCACCCTGCTGTGACGCTGCGGGAGGTATCGGCACTGGCAATGCTGATGACTTGGAAATGCGCTTTAGTAGGAATTCCTTATGGTGGTGCTAAGGGAGGAATTGCGCTAGACCCCGCACGGTACAGCGTCGGCGAGTTAGAGCGAATTACCCGTCGTTACACGAGCGAATTAATTAAAGATATTGGCCCTTCCGTGGATATTCCTGCCCCAGACATCGGCACTTCTGCCCGCGAAATGGCTTGGATGATGGACACTTATTCAATGAATGTCGGTCACGCTGTACCGGGTGTGGTGACCGGTAAGCCAATTTCGATCGGCGGTTCGAGGGGACGGGAAATGGCGACCGGACGGGGTGTGATGATTATTGTACGGGAAGCTTTAGCCGATCGCGGCAAGACGCTGGCGGGAACGCGAGTCGTAATTCAAGGCTTTGGCAATGTAGGTGGCGCAGCAGCTTCATTGCTGCACGAAGCGGGAGCAGTAGTTATGGCTGTTTCCGATGTGTCTGGCGGGATATACAATCCCAATGGGCTGGATATTCCCGCACTGAAGGCGTATGCTGCCCAAAACCACAGAAGTATTGTCGGTTTTCCGGGGTCGAAATCGATTACAAATACGGAACTGCTAGCTTTGCCTTGCGATGTCCTCATTCCAGCTGCTTTGGAAAATCAAATTACCGAAGACAACGTGCATGAAGTGCAAGCCGAAATTGTGGCAGAGGCGGCAAATGGCCCAGTAACTCTCATGGCAGACTTGGCATTGGAGGCGCGAGGTATAACTGTGCTGCCAGATATCCTGACCAATGCCGGCGGCGTGGTCGTGAGTTATCTAGAGTGGGTACAGGGTCTTTCCTACGTTTTCTGGGATGAAGAGCGCGTTAATCGGGAAATGGAAGGTTTGATGGTACACGCTTATCACCAAGTCACCAAAGAGTCGAAGACGCGGCAAGTGCCTTTGCGGTTAGCAGCATACACTTTGGGTGTGGGTCGCGTCGCACAGGCGCTGACGGACAGAGGTTTATATCCGTAATATCAAATTTGGGTTTGTTATACCCTTTATAGCGGTTGGCAACGGGCGTGAGTACAGGCTTTGTAAGGGTGGGTTTTGCCATTATCTCTATCGCCAAACCGACAAGTTATCTGCCAAACCCGCCCCTACAGTTTATGTATTCTATCGAGTTGCTTTCCTGCTATAAATTTTGCCCTAAACATTGTAGAGACGTTTGATCAAACGTCTCTACTTTTATATAATTCTAAATTTAATAACTCTGATTTTATAGCGGTTGGCAACGGGTGTGAAGTACAGGGTTTGTAGGAGCGGGTTTGGCAGATAAGTTATCGGTTTGGAGGCAGGGTTAATGGGAAAAAGTGTCCCTACAGTTTATGTAGTCTATCGAGTCGCAAAGCGTTAGAGAATAATAAATATTCTTTTTGAAAAAGTATAAAGTGTAACATTGGACAATTTGCATAACCTATTTAGATGAATTTTTGAATAAAATGTAGTTAAAAATACATTTAAATTTTGACACAGAACGACTTTAAATATGTCTGTAGGAGGTTGGAGGTGGAGATTAACATTTATTTAATATAAGATGTTGCGAAAAAGGTATAGCACTGGTGGAAATTGCAATTCAATTAGAACTACACGCGGAAGATAAGCCTTGGTGGGCAGAAATTACCACGGTTAAACCTTGCTGTATCTACTATTTTGGGCCTTTCCAAAACTGGGTGGAAGCCAAGAATGCTAGCTTTGGCTATGTTGAAGATCTGGAAACTGAAACCTCTCAAGTAATTGAAGTAATAATCAAACGCTGTCATCCTGATGTTTTGACAATTTATGAAGAAGAGGATTAATTAATTTTCTAATCCCTACTATTTCCCAGCAATTTTGGCAAAATTTCTTCGGCACGTCCCAGATATTCTTCTTGGAAATATGGATTGGGTGGATCGATCGCTTCGAGATTTACGATTATCGTTCTCGCGCCAACGTAAGCTGCTGAGCGGACAAAGTTAGCAGCAGGAAATACTAAACCGGAAGTGCCAACAGCAAGAAATAGGTCGCAATTTCGGAGCGATCGCTTTGATTGCCAATCTGCTAATGCTGAAAGGAATTCGCCAAACAATACAATATCTGGACGCAGCATATGACCGCATAAAGGACAGGAAGGAATAGAGTCTGTATACAGATTTTCTTCGGAGTACGGTGATAAAGTACACTGTGGATTTGTACATTTTGTCCTGTGGACATTTCCATGCAATTCGATAACGTTTTGACTCCCCGCACGCTGATGCAGTCCGTCTACATTCTGAGTAATTAAAGTGAAAGATTGGTCGGCGCGAAGATGATGTTCCAAATCTGCAAGTGCGAGATGCGCTGCATTCGGAATAGCTTGTCTGGCGGTGATGCGGAAGTTGCTAAAGTAATGCCACAAACCAGCCGGGTCTTGTTCGACTGCCTCGACGGATGTATATTTTTTTGTAGAAGATTCTTCACCTATACTGCCAGCTCCGCGAAAGGTAGGGAGTCCTGATGCTACCGAAATGCCCGCCCCGGTTAGCACAACAATGTTTGTATAGGTAGAGAAATCGATCGCAACAACCTCATTCATCGTCAATACCCGTATCCTGTTGTAGAATTTCTGTGAGCTTTGGAATAGAATATCGCTTTTTGTGGTGGTGCGATCGCGCAGCGTGCTTTTTTGCGATCGCTATCTATGCAATCATCACATTGTCATGGTAAAAATGGATAAGATTGTGAGCATAAAAAATTTTGGTTTCTTGCCGTCAATTCAACCTAGAAGGAATGGCAATACTTCTTTTTGTAGACAGTTAAGTGTAACTGTGATATAATAAATCAACTGATTCTCAGACGACTATGGCTACACTTCAGATTGAAAACCTGCCTGATGAATTGTACAGTCGTATTCAATGTCTTGCCTCGGAAAAAAATTTTACTTTCAATGAGGCAGTAATTCATCTATTAAAGCAATCACTTGAGTCCGATAAGGCGATCGTAAATCAGACGCAAGAGAGCAAACCAATGTCAGCAATCCTACAAAGAATTCGCAGTCGCCCTAGAGTTAAACCGAGCGATTTTGGATTAACGGATAGCACTCTTTTAATTCGAGAGGATCGCAACAGATGAGGGTTCCGTTACGATGCGTACTCGATACAAATATTTGTATTAAGCAGTTTATCGTCGATCCATTGACTTTAATTCTTAGCGCAGACAGGGATGATTTATCTGATTCAAGAGCGTGCTACCAAAGAGCAAATTGAAGAAATGCTTGAAACCCTTGGTAGTTATATTAAACTGGCAGTAGATATCGAACTGTTAATTCTGGCAGGAGGTGGAGAATATCATGCTGATTGCGAAGCTGTGTTGCTGGAAAATGGAAGCAAGCAAGTAGATATTTGGGGAGCAGACTGGTATCCTCTTACACAAGAGGTAGGTTATGAATCTCTAATCAATATCCGTCCGCGTCAGAACAATCGCTCGATGGAAATTCAAGATCCGGTTATTCGAGAACGGGTTGCTCAAATCGTTCAACAGTTATTAGGAGGATTATGAGAGATTGGAATGCTTTAAAGTCGCGCTATTTACGAGACGATCTGCCAATTCGTTTAGGGAATTTGGCATCGAATTTGGCACGAATTAAATCTCGATGTCAAAATACAGCCAATCGCGATTTGGTTGAAAGTCTGCTGCAAGAAAGTAAGGTTTTTATTGAATGGACGGCTAAAGATGCAGAAGTAGAAATAGCCGCAGAATTAGTTGAATTACAAATTCAGTTAGCTTGCTGGCAGTATTCTTGGACAAGGATTTGGGAGGATACAGAACAACGAATAAAAGTATCCGAAGCAGCAAGTATTTGGTCAGAAAAAGTGCTGAATATGTCGGGTTTGTTGGCTGTCAATTAGATAGGTAAGAGTAGGACACACTTTGTTTTGATAAGGCGATCGCTCTTTTTTTGGTGGTGCGATCGCGATAGCGATGCGGAGCATTATCGCGCAGGGTGCTTTTTTGCGATCGCTATCTATCCAATCATCGCATTGTCATGGTAAAAATGGATAAGATGGTGAGTCGAAAAAGATGCTGGGTTTCCTTACGTCAACCTAACCTAACAAAACTACTTCGTTAGATAAATATAGCCCCCATTTACTGCTATGGTACTATATCTCCAACCACCAGTATTGATGACTTTGGCATCGCCAACCCAGTTAAGTCCATTAATTCTAGCACCGTACAAGTTATCATCTTTAGTCCAATAAATATAGCCGTTTTTTACAGCTATCAAATCCAAGGTAGCGTTAGACTGTCGATCGTTACTATTGCTCGATCGTAAGAGCGGGATAAACTCACCCGTTGGGATAGCTCAAGCGTAACGCACCAATCGCTTGGATATGGTGCGTTACGGCGAAACTTTGCTGATGATTAAGTAAAGTAGCGTCTAACGCACCCTACTTAATCTTTTGTTTGCGAACAGTTTCTCACTACAACTTCACGCAAACTGACTTAACTTCCGTGTAATTTTCCAGCACTTCGCGTCCCATTTCGCGACCCCATCCGGACTGTTTGTAACCGCCAAAAGGTAAAGCAGCATCGAAAATGTTGTAGCAGTTAATCCAAACAGTACCAGCGCGAAGTTTGCTGGCTATATTGTGAGCTTTCGCTATATCTTTCGTCCAAATGCCAGCAGCTAATCCGTAGATGCTATCGTTAGCTATAGACACCAATTCGTCGATTTCTTGGAATGGTAATACTGTGACAACGGGGCCGAAGATTTCTTCTTGTACTACCTTCATTGTTTGTTTGGTATTGACCAAAACAGTCGGTTCGACAAAGTAACCTTTATCTCCAATTCGCTGTCCGCCGATAACAGCAGTTGCACCTTCAGACAAACCGGATTGCAGATAGCCGCAAACGCGATCGAGTTGTTCGTCGGAAACTAATGGGCCCATTTGCGTTGTGGGGTCAAGACCTGGGCCTACTTTAATTTTCTTACCTTGTTCGGCAACTCCTTCTACCACGCGATCGAAAATTGATTGTTCTACGTAAAGTCTCGAACCAGCACAGCAACATTGTCCGTGATTGAAGAAAATCGCATTAGCTGCGCCGGGAATTGCTGTTTCTAAATCGCTATCTTTGAAGACGATGTTGGGAGATTTACCGCCTAATTCTAAGGAAACTTTTTTGAGATTTCCGGCGGCTGCTTGGACAATTAATTTGCCTACTTCTGTGGAACCAGTGAAAGCAACTTTATCAACATCGGGATGCGCTGCGAGTGCAGCACCGGCTGTTTCACCGTAACCTGGAATAATGTTAACTACTCCATCGGGAAATCCAGCTTCGCAAATTAATTCGCCTAAGCGAAGTGCTGAGAGAGGAGTTTGTTCGGCTGGTTTTAATACAATCGTACAACCAGCCGCAAGTGCGGGGCCTAATTTCCAGGCTGCCATTAATAGGGGGAAATTCCAAGGAATAATTTGTCCGACTACTCCCACTGGTTCCCGCTGAGTGTAAGCGAAATATTTGCTGCCGGGATCGTAAGGTACGGAAATGGGGATGGTGCTGCCTTCAATTTTAGTTGCCCAGCCTGCCATGTAGCGCAATAGATCGATCGCGAGGGGTACATCGGCAACTCGCGCAACGCCGATCGGTTTGCCGTTGTCGATCGATTCGAGTTCGGCAAATTCTTCTAAATTTGCTTCGAGTAAGTCGGCTAGTTTCCAAATTAATTTTCCGCGATCGGAAACGGTTATTCTCGACCAAGGGCCATTCTCGAAAGCTTGGCGTGCTGCTTTGACTGCTTGGTTAATGTCTTCGGCTGTACCTTCGGCAACTTGTGCGATCGCTTCTCCGGTGGCGGGGTTGTAAACGGGAAAAGTTTTACCGTTGGCAGCATCAACCCATTTGCCATTAATTAACAGTTTTTTAGGTTGTTTCAAAAAGCTGGAAACTTGGCTATTAAGTTGAATTTCAGAAGCGCGATCGAATGTTACTGTCATATAGTTATCCTTGTTAAATGCTTTCTACCCTAACTAAGGGTAAATGTTATTTTTCGATCTTACGCTCTATTAATGTGTTTATATGCAGGCGATCATTTGACAAATACAATAATTATTTTGTAGCTTTTATAACTAATTTTTAGAAATATGTATAAATTTAAATAAAGTGCAACTAATTAATACAGTAAAGAAATCAATTCCTCTATCTAAAGACATATTTAATCATTTGATTAACCTTTTGTAATACAACTATTTGGCGAAAAAGCTGGGACATCATGCTTTAGTACTGTATGTAGTTTGAGACTATAGGCAGACAGCAGTCAAGCAGTGCCTAGCTAGGATGAGAGTGTGATTGATTTGTAAAGGAATGTTAAAAATGGAAAGTCGTCCTTCTACCGATCTACCTCCTGTTGCTAAGGAATACAATGGCGTCGATCGCAATGCTTTTCTGTTTGGATTTACTCCGCAAGCAGAAATTTGGAACGGTCGCTTAGCAATGATTGGTTTTTTAGCTTACCTTTTGTGGGATTTAGGTGGCTATAGCGTACTGCGTAACGTGCTGCACTTGCTTCCTCAGTACGTTGTCCGTTAATGATTGAATCGCTTTGCACTTAGGCTGGTAGTTGTCCGAAATCAACAAGACTATCAGCCTAATTGTAAAGTTCGCTATCTGGCGATTTTGTGAGTAATTTGATTTGGTTTTTGGTTTAAGGTCTACATTACATTTGTAAACAGATTACCAACAATAGTAAAGATTTATCCGACAAAATACGGCTTAATCGCCTGAATTATTTATGAAAGCGATCGCGCATCGCTTTCCTCCTTATGCTGAGAACATTTTCAAGTGACTATTATGCAAACTAAAACACCACTTCCATCTAAACAAATAGCTATAGAACATTGCCAATCTCCAGTCACCACAGGTGAAACAAATAAGTGGGGAATTATCATTGCTTGTGGGATTATTGGCTTATGGACAATTAGCATAGTTTTCTTTCTTTCTCTAGATATTGCCAACATCCAACTTTTCTGGCTATTCCCGGCGGTAATTTGGCAAATGTTTCTCTATACTGGATTATTCATTACGGCTCACGATGCGATGCACGGGGTAGTATTTCCGCAAAACAAACACGTTAATAATTTAATCGGCACATTAGCGCTATTCCTCTACGGGTTGTTCTCCTACAAAAATTTACTGAGAAAGCATTGGTTGCACCATCATCATCCAGCGACAGGAATCGATCCGGATTTTCACGATGGGGAAGACGATCGCTTTTTTGCCTGGTATTTTCACTTTATGAAGGGATACTGGATTTGGAAACGAATGCTGTGGATAGTAGTGATTTTTTTAGGTCTGCATTACCTATTACAAATTCCGATAATTAATTTAATTCTATTTTGGGTAATTGCTTCGATTTTGAGTTCGGTACAGCTATTCTATTTTGGCACGTTTTTAACTCACCGCGAACCAACAGGTGGTTATACTAATCCTCATCGTACTAGAAGCACTCATTTTTCAGTTTTCTGGTCATTTCTCACTTGCTACCATTTTGGCTACCACAAGGAACATCACGAATATCCGAATGTTCCTTGGTGGAAGCTAGCAGAAGTTTATAAAAGGAAGTCCTAAGTTGTAGGTTAAGTGAGAAATGTTGCTTAACCCGACCTACGTTTTTAGCGGGGACGAGGACGAGTTTTGGTATTTCCAGAATCTGGCGATCGCATCGATAAGCTGATGCGCTTTAATTTTTCATTCACTTCCATTACTCGTACTTTTACAACTTGTCCGACTTTGACAATTTCTTTTGGATCGCTAACAAATCTGTCGGCGAGTTGAGAAATATGCACCAAGCCATCTTGATGGACGCCGATATCCACAAATGCACCAAAGTTGGCAACATTAGTGATAATTCCTTCTAATTCCATCCCCACTTTCAAGTCGGAAATTTCTTTGATTCCTTCTTTGAAAGTCGCATATTTGAATTCCGCACGCGGATCTCTTCCCGGTTTTTCCAATTCGGCGATGATATCGCGGAGTGTGGGTAAACCAATTGTATCGGTGACGTATTTTTTCAGGTTGATGGATTTGAGCTTTTCGGGAATTTGCGTTACCTGATGCAAAGGTACGTTAAGATCCGATGCGATCGCTTCCACTACTTTATAACTTTCTGGATGCACGGCGGTATTATCCAACGGGTTTTCGCCGCCGCGAATACGCAAAAAACCAGCAGCTTGTTCAAATGCTTTTGGCCCTAATTTTGCGACTTTCAGCAGTTGGCGGCGATTTTTAAACGCGCCGTTTTCGTTGCGGTAGGTAACGACATTTTTGGCGACGGTTGGCGTCATTCCAGAAACAAAAGTTAGGAGTTCTTTCGATGCGGTGTTCAAGTCTACCCCAACGTAGTTAACGCAACTTTCTACGGTTTCATCCAACTTTTTCTTGAGTAACTTTTGATCGACATCGTGTTGATATTGTCCGACACCAATTGATTTCGGATCTATCTTCACCAATTCCGCCAACGGGTCTTGCAAACGGCGACCGATACTGATCGCACCGCGCACGGTAATATCGAGATCGGGAAATTCTGCGATCGCCACATCGGAAGCAGAATAAATCGATGCGCCAGACTCGTTTACCATGACTTTAATTGGTTTGCGTTCCATCGTCGCTAAAACTTCCGAAACAAACTCATCTGTCTCGCGAGAAGCCGTACCGTTTCCGATCGCAATTAGTTGGATATCGTACTTTTCAATCAGTTTTTTCAGCGTGTTAGCAGCTTGCGTGCGCTGTGCGGCGGCTTGGTGGGGGAAAATTGCCTGATATTCCAAAAATTTACCAGTGTCGGAAAGTACGGAAACTTTGCATCCAGTCCGAAAACCGGGATCGATCGCTAAAGTTGGTTTCATTCCCGCCGGAGGAGACAGCAACAACTCGCGCAGATTGCTTTCAAAAGTTTCGATCGATTGAATATCGGCGTAATCTTTTCTATCTGCACGTACTTCCGTAATGAGGGAATTTTTCATCAAACGGTTAAACGCATCTTTCAGCATTTCCCGATAAAATTCTTTCACTGCTGGAATCTTTGTTTTAATTTCCTGCGATTCCAGATAATACAATACAGCAGATTCATCAAAGGAAACATCCAAATCTAGAATTTTTTCATTTTCACCCCGCAGCAATGCCAGCATATTGTGCGGCGCGATATTTTTCACCGGAATCTGGTAATTCCGATACATTTCAAATTTGGTACTACCTTCAGGATGCTCATCTTTAATCTGCGAGACGAACACGCCTTCATTCATCAGATATTCTCGCAGATAAGCACGTAATTCTGCTTTTTCCGATACTTCTTCTGCTAAAATGTCGCTAGCACCTTTCAGCGCATCTTCGGCAGTTTTGACACCTTTTTCTTCCGAAATATATTTTGCCGCTTCTGGTTGCAAAGGTACAGGTTTGGCATTGCGGTTGTTCAAAGATTTGATAAACTCTGCCAAAGGTTCCAAACCTTTTTCTCTGGCAATAGTAGCGCGGGTGCGTCGCTTTGGTTTGTAGGGAAGATATAAATCTTCCAATTCGTTTTTCTGCAAGCAAGATTCAATTTTGGTTTTTAATTCGTCGGTGAGTTTCCCCTGCGACGATATCGCATCCAAAATCGTCTTTTTCCGTTCTTCCAATTCCGTCAGATAGGTATATCTGTCAGAAATGTCGCGAAGTTGGATTTCATCAAGTGCGCCAGTACGTTCTTTACGGTAGCGTGCGATAAAGGGAATGGTCGCACCCTCAGCGAGTAGTTCGAGAGCGTTGTTGACTTGGGAGGGAGTTACAGAAAGTTCTTGTGCGAGGAGTTGAGGAATGTCGAGCATAATTTAGTTTAATTGTAAATCTAAGAGCAACTGAATTTTCTAGTATTTTACCAACCAACGGTTGGTCGTGAGGCCCTTCAACTCCTATAATCGCACAGCGCTGTAACTCCTACAAGGAGATTAACCCGTCCCAAGTTCTGCAAATGCAGATCTCGAATTCATCGGAACTGATGTACGGTCAGATTATTAAGTCCTTAGATTTTACATCCTTCTTACAGAAACCCCCAAGAACAGAAACCCGGTTTCTCCAAGAAACCGGGTTTCTGTCTTTGTTTACACTTTTTAACAATAATTGCCAATTAACTAACTCAGCGCTAATCTATTTGACTAAGAGTGCTGATTCAGTTTGGCATAAAACTATGGATAGCTTAGATTCTCCACACCCAGATGCACCGGAAGCTGAGTTACAAGTCCTGAGTATTGAATATGACAATAAGCCTCAGTTAATATCCCAGTTAAATGAACCAGGATTCTTAGAAAACTGTTGTCAACAAAGTTTAATCGGTAAAAAATTACCCAACGCTCTCTACGTGCATATTTCAGCTATAGAAAAACTCGCTCCTCCGCTACGCCTCCACTACGAGAGATTCTCTCAGATTATCGCTACGGGAATGGATGGCGCAAATATAATCAAATTTCATACCGATCGACCAAAAATATCCTATCTTTTCTATCCCGATTTTGATACAGACCCCCATCCCGCTTTACTCGCCAGTGTCCAAATTAACCTGGAAAATAATGAAATTTCACCGATGATGAGATACCGCGATTATTCTAATTCTGATAACCCGCCTATTCTGCATCGAAAAGAAACTTTTGTTACTCCCGAATATCCTTACTATCAAGAATTTGAACAACTGACAAAGGCAGAAGAAAAGTTAGGTCTTCTGGATAAAACCAGCAGTATAGGTACTCGTCAAGGTTGGATGCAATGGTTACAATACCAAGGGGTACAAATACAAGGTCATCGTGTAGTAAATGAAAATGGCGATCGCTCATCGCGAATACCCAAAATTGAACGCCACAGAGCAGCAATTGTTCGCACCGATTTATCTCGTCCCGTGCGTTTTGCTTTAGAAGCTAATTTATTCACTGAAAATATAACTTTTTTTGATTATGGTTGCGGTCACGGCGGCGATGTAACTCGGATTGCAGAACGCGGTTACACCAGCAATGGATGGGACCCTTTCTACTTTCCAAACGAACCTTGCATTCCAGCAGATATTATCAATATCGGTTATGTCATTAATGTCATCGAACATATCGAAGAACGCGGCGAAGCTTTGCGAAAAGCTTGGGAACTTACTCATCAGGTTTTGCTTGTGTCTGCACAAGTTTTAATTGATGATGAAAAGCATGGAAAAATTGCTTTTGGCGATGGCGTGATAACTCGTCATAATACTTTTCAAAAATATTACGAACAGGAAGAGTTAAAAATTTATATTGACCAAGTGCTTGGTGTCGATTCTATACCAGTTGCCTTGGGAATTTACTTTGTGTTTCGAGATGAAAATCAAGCGCAAAATTTCCGCGCTTCCCGATGTCGATCGCGCATTTCAACTCCGAGAATTCGCACCCAAGTCAAGCGGTTTGAAGATTACAAAGATTTGCTAGCACCTTTGATGGCATTTGTCACCGATCGCGGTCGTCTTCCCGTACCGGGAGAATTACCGCAAGAAGCAGAAATTAACTTTGAATTTCGCAAAATAACGCGAGCTTTTGATGTAATTTTACAAGCAACAGAAGCAGGAGAATGGGATATGATTAAACAAAAGCGTCGTTCCGATTTGTTACTTTACCTCGCTTTGTCAGAATTTAAAGATTACGTACAATTCAAAGATATAGAACCTGTTGTGCAAAAAGATATCAAAGCTTTGTTTGGTAGTTATAAAAAAGCTAGAGAAGAAGCAGAAGATATTCTATTTAGTTTAGGTGACTTGAGTGTCGTTGCTAAATGTTGCGAAGAAAGCGCGATCGGTCACAAACGACCCAACGCTTTATTCATTCACGTTTCCGCACTTTCCGAACTCGATTATCGATTGAGAATTTACGAAGGTTGCGCCAGCAGAACGATCGGTCGCATGGATGAAGTCACTTTAATCAAATTTCACACCAAACAACCAAAAATATCATATTTATTTTATCCCGATTTTGACACAGATCCACATCCAAAATTACACACAAGTATGCACATTGATTTGAGAGATTTGCACGTCAGCTATCGAGATTATTCCGATTTACAAGACCCCCCTGTTTGGCATCGTAAAGAAACTGTCCTGACACCCAACTATCCCGGTTATGAGAAATTTGCCAAACTCAGCGAACAGGAAGAAAATAGAGGACTGTTTGACGATACGAACGCAATTAAAACTTTGAAAGGATGGGAACGCTGCTTAGAAGAACATTGTGCGGAAATTCGCAATTATCGTTTATATTGGCGCAAAGATGCCGATCCTTATCGGGTAAAATTAGTGCGATCGGCAATCAGAGCCAGAAAAAAAAGTCACTTCTGGTAACCCTTGGCATAGGGTAGCTGGGTGTAGCGGTTGAGGGTGTGCTACGCGATCGCATCATCTTGCCAATTTCATTCTTTGGGAATATTGACTTTTCAAAAAGGGTAAAATGAGTGCTGCGGGTGTCGATAGCAAAAAAATGCTCATTCACACTCGATCTGGGTGCTTTTGACGACCGATTATACCGTAAACAAGAGGAAGCTGGTTTTGCGATCGCTGATTGTAGCAACTACCCTATCCTGTTTGTGGCTGTTTTCCACCAACGCCACCGCACAGATAGTTCCCGATACCACCCTACCTCTCAACAGCATTGTCATTCCCGATGGCAACAGCATCCGCATTGAAGGCGGTACAACTGCTGGGGGAAATTTATTTCACAGCTTTCAAGAATTTTCTGTCCCCACAGGGAAAGAAGCTTTTTTTAATAACTCATTAGATATTCAAAATATCTTCAGTCGAGTCACCGGTAGCAACATCTCGAATATAGATGGCTTAATTCGTGCCAACGGTGTGGCGAACTTATTTTTAATTAATCCCAACGGAATTATCTTTGGACAGAACGCGCAATTAAATATCGGTGGTTCGTTTACTGCCAGCACTGCGGATGGCATCACATTAGGAGAAAAAGGCTTTTTTAGCGCCAAAGATATTAGCAATAGCAGTTTGTTAAGCGTGCAACCAGGCGCATTATTTACCAACGCGGTGCGAAATTCGCCAGCCCAATTAGTCAATCGAGGAAATTTAGCTGTAGCACCAGGACAAAATTTAACTTTGCAAGGAGATGAAGTAACTGTAACAGGTTCGCTGACAGCACTAGGAGGAAATCTTATCCTCAAGAGTAACAGCAATATTTCCTTCACAGATAGTCTGGTAACGAATACCAATATCGGAGTAACAGAACATGGTAGTATTCAGCTACAAGGACAGAATATCAGCTTAGAGCGATCGCAAATCCTTGCCCGCACCATCAGTAACCAACCCGCATCCGATATTAACGTCGAGGCCACTGGAAACATTACTATTAGTGGCTTTAGTCCCCCTGACCCCAATCAAAATCCCCTCACCCAACTGCTCAACAGTCGAATTGCTAGCGAAACTTATGGTGCAGGTGCAGGAGGAAATATTAACGTTGCCGCTGCACAAATTAACTTAATTGATGGCGGACAAATTTCCACTTTAGTAGCACCACAAGCAACGGGAAATGGCGGCAAAATTACCGTCAATAGTAACGCGATTACTGCGATTCGAGCTAATGCGTTTAATCCGCTTTTTCCGAGTGGAATTGTTAGCTATACCTTGGGTGCAGGAAGAGGGGGAGATGTGGATATAGCCGCATCCAGAATCAACCTATCGGATGGAGGCGCAATCTTATCCTTAGTTCGGGGAACGGGAAGGGGAGGAGATCTCAAAGTCAATGTTAGTGAGTCTGTGGAAGCAACTGGACTCAATCCCTTAGCGCCGCAACTTTTTAGCGGTATTGCGTCACTAACTTTAGGAAAAGGTGATAGCGGAAATCTTAATTTATCCAGCCCACAATTAAGAGTATTGGAAGGAGCAAAAGTAGGTTCAGTTAGTTTGAGCCAATTCATTGGCGAACCACTTCCAGGGGCTGGAGAAGGTAATGCAGGGGATGTCACCGTCAATGCAACACAGGTGGAAGTAGTAGGAAGCAGCCCTCTAGCCCGTGACAATATTACGGGAATATTTAATGTTATCACTGGTTCGGGAAACGGAGGTAATCTAAGTTTAACCACCGAAACCCTAAGCATCAGGGAGGGCGCAGGAGTAGCATCCGGCGTTGCACAGTCCATTTTCACCTTTGGACAACCTCTACCCAATTCTGGCACGGGCAATGGCGGTAATCTGACTGTCAGCGCTTCCCAATTTATTGAAGTGATTGGTAGCAGTCCTTCGCTAGTTGTTCCCAGTCAACTGGGAACGGCAACCTTGGGCAAGGGAAATGGAGGTATTGCTGTGATTACCACTCCCCAACTGAGGTTGATCGATGGGGGAATAGTCGATTCAACTACAGGTGCCAGTGGAAATGGAGGTAAGATGACGATCGATGCCTCTGAGATTTTCATTAGTGGCACTGCTCCCGATAATTTTCCAGCTGGAGTAGAGGGGAGTGCTGTAGTCTTTAATAGAGCCATTCAACAGAATTTCTTCCTTCCCCAAGAACTCACGGGTAATACGGGAGAAATTACGGTTAATACACAGCGATTAACGATCCAAAATGGGGGTCAAATTCGAGTTAGACATGAGGGAAATGGCGATGCGGGAAAGTTAACTATTAATGCCGATACAATTAGGCTCGATCGCCAAGGCCAAATCAATGCTACAACTGCTTTCGGGTTAGGCGGTGAAATTTCCCTGAATGTGAATTCTTTATTATTACTCCGCAATGGCAGTGCGATTACTGCGACAGCATTGGGAGGCGCTGGAAATGGTGGCAACTTAAATATTAACTCTCAATTTATCGTGGCTATGCCATTAGAAAATAGCGATATTACTGCCAATGCTAAAGCTGGTTCTGGGGGTCGAGTCAGTATCGCCGCTACTGGTATTTTTGGTACTCAGTTTCGAGATAATTTGACTGGCCAAAGTGACATCACCGCAACCTCTGACCTTGGCCCCCAGTTTAGCGGTGTGGTAGAAATTAATACCCCCGATATTAACGCCAGTTCTGGTTTAGTAGAGTTATCGGCAAATTTCGAGGATGTAGACAAGAGCATTGTCGCTAGTTGTGCGGCTTCTGTGGGCAATAGCTTTACAATTACCGGCAACGGCGGTTTACCGGATGACCCGACGCAAGCCCTCAGAGGCAGGGCAGTTTGGCGGGATGTGCGTTTGGTGGTAGTTGGGGAGAGCGGCAGAAGGGGAGAGCGGCAGAGCGGCAGAGCAGCGCTCATTCCAGATACCCCAATTGTAGAGGCGACGGGATGGCGGGTGAACTTGAGGGGTGAAATGGAATTGGTTGCAAATGCTTCCGCCATGATTCTCGGTAGTAGTTGGTACAATCCGCCTGGGTGCGCTGGCAGGTAATCGGTAAGCCTCGCTTGGCAAATTCCATCCTTTAGGAATATTGACAAGCCAAAAAGAGTAAAATGAGTGCTGCGGGTGTCGATAGTAAAAAAAAGCTCATTCACACTCGATCTGGGTGCTTTTGACGACCGATTATACCGTAAACAAGAGGAAGCTGGTTTTGCGATCGCTCTATGTAGCAACTACCCTATCCTGTTTGTGGCTGCTTTCCACCAACGCCACCGCACAGATAGTTCCCGATACTACCCTACCTCTCAACAGCATTGCTATTCCCAATGGCGACAGCATCCGCATTGAAGGCGGTACAACTGCTGGGGTAAATTTATTTCACAGCTTTCAAGAATTTTCTGTCCCCACAAGGAAAGAAGCTTTTTTTAATAACTCATTAGATATTCAAAATATCTTCAGTCGAGTCACGGGTAGCAACATCTCGAATATAGATGGCTTAATTCGCGCTAACGGTGTGGCTAACTTATTTTTAATCAATCCCAACGGCATAATTTTCGGACAGAACGCCCAATTAAATATCGGTGGGTCGTTGATCGGTTCGACAGCTTCTAGTATTAGATTTGTCGATGGTAGCGAATTTAGCGCGACTCACCCCACCGCACCATCATTGCTGACAGTTAACGTGCCCATTGGGTTACAATTTGGAGAAAATCCCGGCAGAATTGAGAATCGCTCGCAAGTTACAGCCCCACCAAACATCCCGATCGTTCCCCTACCAATTCCTAACGCCAACCGAATAGGATTAGCAGTACAACCGGGACAAACACTAGCATTAATTGGCGGCGACATTCAACTTGATGGAGGAAATTTAACCGCATCTACCGGACAAATTATTGTGAGTAGTGTTGCAAGTCCCGGTTTCGTGAGTTTCGTACCAACACCACTGGGGTTGAATTTAAACTACGAAAACATTCAAAACTTTGGCAACATTGAAATATTTGGTGGTTCGTTTATCAACACCAGCGGACTCGGTGGTGGCAGAGTCGATATCAGAGGTGGAAATGTCACAATCAGCGGTTCGGGAATTTATGGGCTGACATTGGCAAATATAGATGGTAGAGGTATCGATATCAATGCCCAAAACTTGCGATTAGAGGGAGGGTCGCAAATTTACACTCTAACACTGGCTGACGGCAAAGGAAGCGATATCAACATCCGCGCTACTGACTCCGTAGAAATGATCGGGATTGGATTTGAGAGCTATCAACAATTTTTAGTTAATTATCGAACATTGAGAACAATCGACCCTTTCGATCCGCAAATTATTCTGAACACCGGCACTTCTGGCGCTGGATATGCTGGAGACATCGGGATTGATACCGAACGCTTGCTGATGCGCGATGGAGTAGTAGCAGGCACTGTCTCTTTCAGTACAGGAAATGGGGGAAATATCAACATCCGTGCCAACCTTTTCGATCAGACTGGTTCTACGCTTAGCAGTGGATCATTATTGGGTAGTAGCGGTACAGGAGGAAACATCACCGTTACTGTCCAACAATTAATCGTCCGTGATGGTGCCATTCTCACCACTACCACCACCAGTGAGGGAGCATCAGGGGATATCACTATTAAAGCGGCAGAATCAGTAGAAGTGTTAAGAACTCCCGCTGGGAGTATCCTGCAAACTTTGATCGCCGCCGCCTCTTTAGATCCCTCTGAAAAAGGTAGCGCCGGCGATATTAGCATCGACACCAAGCGGTTGATTGTTGCCCAAGGAGCCGGAATATCTGTATCGAGCGGTGCGACTCTTGGCAATAGTCTCTTTTCTACTGGGGGGCCTGGAGGCAATTTAACAATTAGGGCTTCTGAGTCGGTAGAGTTAGCAGGTATCTCTGAAGTTTTGGCAAATGGACAATACAATATTAGTTTCCTCGCCAGTGAAACCAGTGGCTCCAGTCAGGGAGGTAATATTTACATTGCCACGCCTGTACTGACTGTGCGGGATGGGGGAGTAATTTTCATGTCTGCTTTTGGTAGGGGAAATGCAGGCAACCTCACGATTGATGCCGATCGCGTAGAAGTGAGTGGCACTGCTCTTAACGGTCAATTGATCAGTCAAATTGACGTTTCGGCTGGCAATTTCCTTGGTACTCCCATTCCCAATACTACGGGAAATGCGGGTTCAATGAATCTAAATGTAGGTCGATTGATTGTTCGAGATGGCGCAGCGATCGACATCCGGGCGCAAGGTACGCCAAATGCTGGCACTCTCACCGTTGTAGGTGACTCAATTCTCGTTGATAACAAAGCCAGCATTAATGGCACAACTGAGACAGGCGGCGGGGGAAATATTAACCTCCAGGCGCAAAACATCCAATTGCGCCACAACAGTCGAATCGGAACTGATGCAGGTAATTCTACTGGCGGTAACATCGATATCTATACTAATACCTTAGTAGCTCTGGAAAATAGTGACATTACCGCTAATGCACAAAGAGGTGCTGGCGGTCGAGTGATTATCAATGCACAAGGCATTTTTGGCACTCAGTTCCGCGATGGACTAACCCCGCAAAGCGATATTACAGCAACTTCTGACCTTGGCCCCCAGTTTAGCGGTGTGGTAGAAATTAATACACCGGATGTTGACCCCAGTGGTGGTTTAGTTGAGTTATCGACACATTTTGAAGATGTAGACGGCAGCATTGTCGCTAGTTGTGCGACTTCTGCGGACAATAGCTTTACGATTACCGGCAATGGCGGTTTACCGAACGACCCGACGCAAGCCCTTAGAGGGAGGGCAGTGTGGCGCGATGTGCGTTTGGTGGGAGTTGGGGAGAGGGGGAGAGGGGGAGAACGGGAGAGGGGGAGAGCAACGCTCATTCCACATACTCCAATTGTAGAGGCGACGGGATGGCGGGTGAACTTTAAGGGAGAAATGGAATTGGTCGCAAATACTTCCGCCATGATTCTCGGTAGTAGTTGGTACAATGCACCTGGGTGCGATGGGAGATAATGGCTAAGCCTCGCTTGGCAAATTGCATCCTTTAGGAATATTGACAAGCCAAAAAGGGTAAAATAAGTGCTGCGAGTGTCGATAGCAAAAAAATGCTCATTCACACTCGATCTGGGCGCTGTTGGCGACCTTAACCCCAAAAATATATGAATCTGGTTTTGCGATCGCTCTATGTGGCAACTACCCTATCCTGTTTGTGGCTGTTTTCCACCAACGCCACCGCACAGATAGTTCCCGATACCACGCTACCAAACAATAGCATTGCCATTCCCAATGGCAACAGCATCCGCATTGAAGGCGGTACAACTGCTGGCGGCAATTTATTTCACAGCTTTCAAGAATTTTCTGTCCCTACAGGTACGGAAGCTTTTTTTAATAACGCATTAGATATTCAAAATATCTTCAGTCGAGTCACCGGTAGCAACATCTCGAATATAGATGGCTTAATTCGCGCCAACGGTGTGGCGAACTTATTTTTAATCAATCCCAACGGCATAATTTTCGGACAGAACGCCCAATTAAATATCGGCGGTTCGTTGATCGGTTCGACAGCTTCTAGTATCAGATTTATCGATGGGAGTGAATTTAGCGCGACTAACCCCACCGCACCATCATTGCTGACAGTTAACGTGCCCATTGGGTTGCAATTTGGCGCAAATCCAGGCAGAATTGAGAATCGCTCACAAACAACAGCACCAATAAATTTACCACCTCTAACCACGCCATTTCCCTTTGAGATTCCCTTTGATAACAAAGTAGGATTAGCAGTAGCACCCGGTCAAACATTAGCCTTAGTTGGTGGCGATATCCAACTCGATGGAGGTAATTTAACCGCCTTTACCGGACAAATTATTTTAGGTAGCGTGGCGAGTCCAGGTTTAGTCAGTTTCGTCCCGACACCATTTGGTTTTAATTTAAATTATGACAATATTGCCAACTTTGGCAATATTGAAATATCAAATGGAACACTCCTCAACACCAGCGGCATCGGTGGCGGCAAAGTAGATATCAGAGGTGGAAATGTCAGCATTAACGGTGCGAGAATTTTAGGATTGACAATAGGAAATATTGATGGCAGAGGTATTAATATTAATGCCCAAAACTTGCAAATAAATCGAGGGTCGCAAATTATCCCGGCGACACTGGGAGATGGCAAGGGAAGCGATTTGAACATCTATGCTACTGACTCAGTAGAAATCAGCGGGCTGGGAATTGAAGCCTATCAGCAGGTTTATAACCAATACCTACTCTCTGGAACGTTCAACCCATTTGTCCCGCAAATTGTTCTGAGTGCTGGTACTGTTGGTAGTGGAGCCGCTGGAGAAATTAACATTGACACCGGACGGCTGGTGCTGCGCGATGGGGCAACAGGCGGTACCAATACCTTCACTACTGGAAATGCCGGAAATATGAATATCCGCGCTAACACCGTCGAACTCATCAGTTCAGCACTCAGCATCGGTACAAATCGCGCCAGTGCTGGTCAAGGCGGAAGCATAAATATTGAGGCACAACGGTTAATCATGCGCGATGGCAGCAATCTCGTCAGCATCAGTCGCAGTGATGGCGCATCGGGAAATATCGCGATTAAAACTTCTGAATCTGTAGAATTGTCGGGGAGTCTGCCTGGAAGTACCGCACAAACTGCAATCGCTACAAACTCTTTTGATGGCAACGGCAAAGCAGGGGATATTACGATCGATACTAAGCGACTGAGTGTTTCCGATGGAGCCGCAATTAGTTTATCGACGGGTTTCATTTTAGGGCAAACTGTCTTGTCTACAAAAGGGGGACCGGGAGGAAATTTAACTGTGACAGCTTCCGAGTCTGTAGAAGTCAGCGGCGAGTCAGGTGTTTTGGGGTTTGTCGGCTTCGCACCGAGTTCTCTGAATACTACCACTGGAAGTTCTGCTAGAGGTGGAGATATTAGCCTCTCCACGCCTTTGTTAATCTTGCGAGATGGGGCACTGATTTCAGTAGCTTCTTCGGGTGCAGCAGATGCGGGAAATATTACCTTAAATGCCGATCGCATCTTACTGCAAGGCATTGGCATAAACAGTCAGTTGAGTAGTAGAATTGAGGCTTCGGCTGGCACTGTGTCGAATTTTAACAATCCCAACGCTACTGCAAATGCAGGTTCGCTGAATGTGAATGCAAGAGAATTGATTGTTAAAGATGGGGCAATATTTAGTGTCCGAGCATTGGGTACGGGGGGTGCTGGTAATATTAATGTGGTAGCAGACTCGATCGCTCTGGACAATCAAAGCAGCATTGACGGGAGAACTACATCTGGTCTGGGAGCAAATATTAATCTGCAATCTCTTGCTCTCCAGTTACGTCAAGGCAGCCGCATTAACACAGATGCGGGGAATGCTACTGGTGGTAACATCAATATCGATACGAATACTTTAGTCGCTTTGGAAAATAGCGATATTACCGCTAACGCACAAAGAGGTTCTGGCGGTCGGGTGAGTATCAGCGCACAAGGCATTTTTGGCACTCAGTTCCGCAATGAACTAACCCCGCAAAGCGATATCACAGCTACTTCCGAACTTGGCCCTCAGTTTAGCGGCGTGGTAGAAATTAATACTCCCGATGTTGACCCCAGTGCTGGTTTAGTGGAGTTATCGGCAAATTTTGAGGATGTGAGCGGCAGCATTGTCGCTAGTTGTGCGACTTCTGTGGATAATAGCTTTACAATTACCGGCAATGGCGGCTTACCGGATGACCCGACGCAAGCCCTTAGAGGGAGGGCAGTTTGGCGGGATGTGCGTTCGGTGGGAGTGGGGGAGAGCGGGAGAGCGGGAGAGCGCAAGAGCGGGAGAGAAGCGCTCATTCGAGATCCTCAAATTGTAGAGGCGACCGGATGGCGGGTGAAAGGTGAGGGGGAAATGGAATTAGTCGCCAATACTTCCGGAATGATTATCGGTAGTAGTTGGTACAATGCACCGGGCTGCGGTAGGAGATAATGGTTAAGTCTCGCTTGACAGTATTATCCTTTGGGAATATTGACTTTTCAAAAAGGGTAAAATGAGTGCTGCGGGTGTCGATAGTAAAAAAAAGCTCATTCACACTCGATCTGGGTGCTGTTGGCGACCGATTATCCCGTAAAAAAGATGAAGCTGGTTTTGCGATCGCTCTATGTGGCAACTACCCTATCCTGTTTGTGGCTGTTTTCCACCAACGCCACCGCACAGATAGTTCCCGATACCACGCTACCAAACAATAGCATTGCCATTCCCAATGGCAACAGCATCCGCATTGAAGGCGGTACAACTGCTGGGGTAAATTTATTTCATAGCTTTCAAGAATTTTCTGTTCCTACAGGGAAAGAAGCTTTTTTTAATAACTCATTAGATATTCAAAATATCTTCAGTCGAGTCACGGGTAGCAACATCTCGAATATAGATGGCTTAATTCGCGCCAACGGTGTGGCGAACTTATTTTTAATCAATCCCAACGGCATAATTTTTGGACAGAACGCCCAATTAAATATCGGCGGTTCGTTGATCGGTTCGACAGCTTCTAGTATTAGATTTGTCGATGGTAGCGAATTTAGCGCTACTAAACCCACAGCGCCATCTTTGCTAACTATTAACGTGCCCATTGGTTTGCAATTCGGCACAAATCCAGGCAGAATTGAGAATCGATCGCAAACAACCGCACAAATAAATTTACCAACTCTGGCCATCCCATTTCCCTTTGAGATTCCCTTTGACAACAAAGTAGGATTAGCAGTAGCACCCGGCCAAACATTAGCGTTAGTGGGTGGCGATATCCAACTCGATGGCGGCAATTTAACTGCTTCTACCGGACAAATACTTTTAGGTAGCGTGGCGAGTCCGGGTTTAGTCAGTTTCACTCCCACGCTATTCGGACTCAGTTTAAACTATGAAAATATTGCCAACTTCGGCAATATTCAAATATCCAATGGAGCGATCGTTAATACCAGCGGCATCGGTGGTGGAAAAGTAGATATTCGAGGTGGAAATGTCACGCTCAGTAGTGCGCTAATTTACGGAATAACGCTGGGAAATATAGATGGTAGAGGGATTAATATTAATGCCCAAAACTTGCGAGTAGAGGGAGGGGCGCAAATTTTTACTCCTACATTGGGAGATGGTAAGGGAGGCGATATAGCGCTACACGCTAACGACTCGGTAGACATCAGCGGGCTGGGACTTGAAGGTTATCAGCGGTTTTACAATCAATATCTAGGATCTGGAACGCTCAATCCTTTCGATCGGCAAATTGTTCTGCTCACAGGTACTGTCGGCAGGGGAGATGCTGGAGATATTAACATTGAAGCTGGACGGTTGTTGGTGCGGGATGGGGTAGTGGGCGGTAGCGGTAGCCTTGGTGCTGGAAATGGCGGAAATCTGAATATCCGGGCTAATACTGTCGAAATTGTTAGTTCTGCAATCAATAATGGCACAACTAAGGAAAGTACTGGTCAGGGCGGAAGCATAAATGTTGAGGCACAACGGTTAATTATGCGCGATGGCAGCAATCTCGTCAGCATCAGCCGCAGTGATGGCGCATCGGGGAATATCGCGATTAAAACTTCTGAATCTGTAGAATTGTCAGGGAGTCTGCCTGGAAGTACCGCACAAACTGTAATCGGTACAAACTCTTTTGATGGCAATGGGAAATCAGGGGATATTACGATCGATACTAAGCGACTGAGTATTTTTGATGGAGCCACAATTAGTTTAGCGACGGGTGTAATCATCGGGCAAACTGTCTTATCTACAAAAGGGGGACTAGGAGGAAATTTAACTGTGACAGCTTCCGAGTCTGTAGAAGTCAGCGGCGAGTCTGGAGTATTGGGAGATCTCGGCTTCGCACCGACTTCTCTGACTACTTTGACTGCAAGTTCTGGTAGAGGTGGAGATATTCGCCTCTCGACACCTTTGTTAACCTTGCGAGATGGGGCGCTGATTTCGGCAGCTTCTTTGGGTGCAGCAGATGCGGGAAGTATTACCTTAAATGCCGATCGCATCGTAGTGCAAGGCACTAGCAAAACCCGTGGGTTGAGTAGTAGAATTGAGGCTTCGGCTGGCACACTATTGAGTTTTGACAATCCCAACGCTACTGGAAATGCGGGTTCGCTGAATTTGAATGCAAGAGAATTGATTGTCAAAGATGGGGCAATATTGAATGTCGGAGCATTGGGTACGGGGGGTGCTGGTAATATTAATGTGGTAGCAGACTCGATCGCTCTGGACAATCAAAGCAGCATTAACGGGAGAACTACATCTGGTCTGGGGGCAAATATTAATCTGCAATCTCTTGCTCTCCAGTTACGTCAAGGCAGCCGCATTAACACAGATGCGGGGAATGCTACTGGCGGGAATATCAATATCGATACGAATACTTTAGTCGCTTTGGAAAATAGCGATATTACCGCTAATGCACAAAGAGGTGCTGGCGGTCGGGTGAGTATCAGCGCACAAGGCATTTTTGGCACTCAGTTCCGCAATGAACTAACCCCGCAAAGTGACATCACCGCAACCTCTGACCTTGGCCCCCAGTTTAGCGGCGTGGTAGAAATTAATACTCCCGATGTTGACCCCAGTGCTGGTTTAGTGGAGTTGTCGTCAAATTTTGAGGATGTGAGCGGCAGCATTGCTAGAAGTTGTGCAGCTTCTGTGGGCAATAGCTTTACGGTTACCGGCAACGGCGGCTTACCGGATGACCCGACGCAAGCCCTTAGAGGGAGGGCAGTTTGGCGCGATGTGCGTTTGGTACAACTCGGAGGGAGGGGAGGAGTGGCAGAGTGGGGGAGTGGGAGAGAATCGACAATTGCCAGTACCCGGATTGTGGAGGCGACGGGATGGACGATCGACGATCGCGGTAGAGTTAAATTGGTGGCGCAAGCACCTAATGCTGCTCCCCAAAGTTCTTGGTATACTCCACCTGGATGCCATCTTTAAAGAAATGTCAGCGAATCGATCGGAGAATTTCTATGACAGCTTCTACATTAGAACTGGAAGTTAACGGGTATGTTGAAATCGAGCGATCGCAGGTTTTACCAACTTTAGATATAGAACTCCTGGCTCGCTGCATTAATTTATCCAACCAGTTCAAGCAGTCAATAAATTTCGGCAAGGAATTAATGTAGCTAGCTGAAACTCAATTTAAAGGATTTAAAAACATTTAAGCAAATGTATGCCGCAGCAATCGCAACTAACAACAACTCAAACTTTATATAACGAAGATTATTACCTTTGGATTAAGACGACGATAAACCAACTTCGTACTGGTCATTTTTCAGTTGTAGATATAGATAACTTGATTGAAGAGTTGGAAAGTACGGGTAGGAACGAAAAGCAAAGAATTAAAAGTTTATTGATTCGACTTATAGAACATTTATTGAAGCTTAAATATTGGAATGCAGAACGAGAGCGTAATGAAGGTCACTGGAGGGGAGAAATTAGGGCATTTCGTAGAGAAATTAAGGAGCGACTGAAAGATAGTCCCAGTCTTAAGACTTACATCTTAGAAATTTTTGATGAGTGTTACGAGGAAGCAAGAGCAGAAGCTAGCGATCGAACAAAATTGGCGATCGATACATTTCCGGTAAAACCAATTAATTCTTTGGAACAAATTTTAGAGGAGATGTAATTGTTTGACTAATTCTAACCAATGGCCAATTCCTTTTCTTGTTGGTTGTCCCGTGGCAGTGAATGTCCAAATCTCTCTTTTGTGTTGCGGGCCATAACTGATGTGAATCGGTCGATCGACACCGTAATAATACAAAGAATCAAACGGCAGCTTTTGTGATATGATCCAATCGATGATGCGATCGCTGCCCTCCCCAACAATCAGAAAATCGCAAGCAGCGCCTAATCTTTGGCAATAATATTTACCGTTTTTATTGATTTCATGAGCCATGTGCTGATCGATATCGGGCGCAACTCGACCGTTTTTTTGCCCCGTCTCCGGGTCTTTCTTATCTAGATATTTCTTCAAATCTTTCGAGCAAAATCCATAAGTCAGACGAAACTTATCGATGCCAAAAAAGTCAATAATTGGCTCTATAATAAAGCGATTTAAATCTTGCAGCGCTGTCAGCGTTTCTTCTCCATTTTGCGGATAAGGATCGATTTGAGAGGCATACTTATTATAAGTATTGCTACAAGTACAAAACTTCTCAATAGTTAAGTATTTTCCGAGTTTTATTTCTGCCATCACTTCTCGCTATTCAAACTAAAATTTGTATTGTTCCACTTGCATATTCCAAAGAGTTGCGTACTCACCTCCCTTTTCCAAAAGTTGCTCGTGAGTTCCTTCTTCAATTAGTTTACCAGCTTTTAATACGAGAATGCGATCGGCCATTTTAACCGAAGCCAAACGATGGGTAACTAAAATCGCTGTCTTACCGCGAACTAAGTCAAAAAAATGACTGTAAATTTCATACTCGCTGCGGGGGTCTAACGCCGCTGTCGGCTCATCTAAAATCAGAATTTGCGAACCTTCCTCTCGCACAAAAGCTCGCGCTAAAGCTAACTTTTGCCACTCACCCCCAGAAAGTTCCGTGCCGCCAAACTGCTTACCTAACAAAGTAAAATATTGCTCTGGCAAACTTTCAACTTTATCTGCAATTCCCGATTTTTCAGCAGCTTTTTTTAATCGCTCTAAATCGTCCATAGCTTCAATATCGCCTAATGAGATATTTTCTGCTATTGTGAGTGAATAGCGACAAAAGTCTTGAAACAGCACACCAATTTGCCGCCGCCATACAGCAATATCGAAATTTTTGAGACTTTCTCCATCTACCGAAATATTTCCACCAGTAGGATCGTATAACCTCGCTAACAGTTTAACTAATGTAGTTTTACCCGCGCCGTTTTCACCGACCAAAGCGACTATTTCTCCAGGGTGTAGGGTAAAAGAAATTCCCGCCAAAGCAAGCCTGCCATCTGGATAAGCAAAGTTCACATTTTCAAAAACAATTCCTGACTCGATCGGGTAGGGTACAGGTTTAGCAGGAATAGTCACGGACATGGTATTCTTGCTTATCAAGAATTTGAAAAAACGTTCCATAAAAAGGAGCGTTTCTTGCAGAATGAAACAATTATGTAATAAGTAAGTGAGGTTTTGTTGGATATAAGCTAAAGATTGAATAAAAAGCATCACGCTTCCTGGCGTAAGTTTGCCAGTAAAAGCTTGTTGCACTACTGAATAAAAAGCAAAGGCATTTCCCGCTGCGCTTAAAGCCGCAAAACCGCTAAAAGCAAAAGCTTGTTTACCCCGCAAACGACGCATGGTTTGATATTTATCTTGAAAAGCTTCTAAATAACGTTGGGTAAATAGGGAACCGAGTCCAAAAAGACGCACTTCTTTAGCGTAGGTATCTGTCAGCAGCAATGATGCGTAATACTGCATCCGACGAGCTTGGGGACTTTTTTGAGAAAGTGCTTGCCAAGCATCCCATTGGATTTTGAAAGACACGTAAGTTTGCGGCAAAGATGTTGCTAAAATTAATAAAGGTATCCACCAACCCAGGGGAGATACTAAAACCAACATACTGATAATGGTAAATAGTTCGGGAATGCCTTCAGTCAGGACACTTAATAAATAGCGCGGTTGATAAGCCGACTGTTCTTGAATTATTTGTAATTCATCGTAAAAATGGGAATCTTCAAACCGATTTATATCAACAAAGCTATTAGCTTTTAACATAATTTTCAAGTTGAGGTCGGCAATCAGCTTTTCGCTAATATTACGATGAGCTAGTTCTACCCAAGGTGGAAGGAGACTTTCTAAAAAAATTGTTCCCACCCAAAGCGAAACAAGGCTCCCTAGAGTCCAAAAATTATATTCTTTTACCGAACTCAAGATATCTGCTACTGTGTCTACAACTTGTTTGTTAATCCAAACAGCTATAGCTGGTATGAAACTTTGCAACAAAAGAGCGATCGCCAGAAATATAGTTTCTCTTGGCGCTGCTTTCCATAACAGGGGTATGGAACGGCAGAAAATTTTAGCGTAGTTGCATATCAGGTAAACTGTTTTTTTGAGTCTGGTGATTAAATTATTAGCCCACGAACCCATAATTGGCTATTCCATACTTGCTATGCTAAGTTAGCATAGACTTACGCAAAGAAACCGGGGTTTCTCTAAAATAGATATGTACGAAGAAACCTGCTTGATAGCCTGGGCGTGCGTAAGTTCTGTATCAGTTTAATTTTGTGCAATCTAGCTGGATGTGATTTTAAGCCGATCGCAAGCAGACTCACTGGCTTTCTTTATCTAAAAAAAATATTCAAAGCCTTGCTGAGTAAGGCTTTGAATATTTTTTTAGCTTATGAGCATCCTAAATAAAGAAGACCTGCTTACTGGTCAAGATTACTAGGCTTGTTCGAGTTGTCATCCTCTTGAGTCGGCTTCTTGAGGTTTCTTTGCGCTTCTAGCTCCTGTAGAGCCTTGTAAATCCACAGCTTTGATAGCTCAATAGTACTAATGCGATCGGGAATAGTTGACATACTTTAATAAAGGTGACTAACTCTATCTTTAAGAATAGTAAACCCAAAAGTATTCTTCATGAAGATATATACCTAAAAAATGAATTTTTTTGTACCCCGACACTTTTACAATTGGGCGAAAAGAGAACCCCAGTCAATGACGGCGGGTCTTGGGCCTTTATTAATCAACTCAAATACCTTTCTTTCTGTTCGCGGGTGGTAGAGCGATTCTACGCAAGCAGCCGCCACATCAATGCGGCTGCTGTCACCAGATAGAGTATCGCCAGTAGCGATCGCAATCCCTAACTTCCCACCCGTGTTGGCTTTTAGCAATGTGTTCAAGTCGTAAGAGGTATATGGGCCATCAATCAGGCGTCCCGGTCGAATAATGGTGTAGGGTAATTGCGATCGAATTATGGCTTGTTCTCCCTTAAGTTTGGCGTCCAAAACGCCAAAAGCATTAAGCAAGCTGAACGGGAATTTTTCTCTGCGTTCGATACCGCACGAGGAGACAAAAACGAAGCGTTGCAGATGGGATGGTGCCGCAGCGACGAGATTGCTAACACCTTCGCGATCAACTTTTTCAGGACTGTTCTTCGCTTTACTAAGGCGATATTCACTATTAAAATAAATTTGACTCCATTCCAGGAATTGTTCGATGGGATTTCCTGAAGAGGAAATATCGAAATCCCATCTCTGGGAAGGAAAAGCTGTTGTGCCGGTACAACAAATAATGTGGGTGATATCCGCCATTGCCTGTGACAGGGTATCGGGATAGCGGGTGTCTCCAAGTGCAATTTCCACGCGGTTTTCAAACATTTTTTGAGCTTTCTGGGAACTGCGGGTGAGGACGCGCACTGTTGCTCCTTTTTCCAGCAATTTACCGACCGTCAGTTGGCCAACGCCGCCTGTTGCTCCCGCAACCAATACTCGAAAGGACACAGCTGTATTTTTCCACGTTATGAGGTATTCTTTCTCAGCGTAATACAACCAAGGATAGTTTGGCATAGCCTGACCCACAAACGCTCGGCTGCTGAGGATGACTGCTAAGGGAGTAACTCCAGTACAATACTCTTACAAGCGATCGTCACTGCAAAAACTCACAGCTTTTTATGAAGAATACATATTCAGAAGAGTTAGATTATGCTTCGCAAATCATCAAAGAAGCTGGCTACTTATATATAAAGCAGCCACAAGCACCAGCCGACATATATATGAAAGGTGAATACGATGTAGTGACTTCTACTGATTATGCGATCGAGTCATTCATAATTGATAAATTATCTAAAAATTTCCCAGGCGACAAAATTTTATCGGAAGAATCCTACACCGAGTTACTAACGGATGAGAGGACGTGGGTAATCGACCCTTTAGATGGAACTAATAACTATGCCAGAAAAATCCCCACTTACGGTATCCAAATAGCTCTCTTAATTAAAAAACAACCTGTTATCGCTGCCATCTATTTGCCCGAACTTGAGGAAATGTATACTGCCCATGTCAATAACGGCAGTTATTTGAACGGTAGGAAAATATCTGTCAATTCATCTGTGGAATTAAATCAAGCTGTTATTTCAATGGGCGATTTCAGTAAAAATGGAGATAGAGTTGAAAAAAATCGGATTAGATTGTTGGGGATAGCAAAAATTGCTAATCGTATAGCTCAATTAAAAATGTGGGGTGCTGCCTGTTACGATTTGGCTTCTTTGGCTGTTGGTAGAACAGATGCCTACTTGGTTTATTCCTACGATCTATGGGATGTGATGCCGGGATATTTAATTGCGAAGGAAGCGGGTGCAATATTTGCTCAACTTACAGGTGAGCCTTTTGATGTAAGTGCTACAACTACGATCGGGGCGTCTAATCCTGAACTGATGAATGCTTTGTTAAAATTGCTCAAACTTTAATTAAACTGTTTTTAGGAAACATACTGAGAAGGATAAATTCAAAGGGAAATTATGCAGAAATTCACCACACAATTACGGGTGCGACACTACGAAATGGATGCTCTCGGTCACGTTAACAATGCCGTTTACCAACATTACTTGGAACAGGCGGGGATAGAACATACCGAAGACATGGGTTTTACAGTCGATCGCTACCGCGAGTTAGGTGGAGTATTCGTAATGCGGCGTCTGGAAATTGACTATCTGCGTCCTGCGGTAGCTGGCGATACATTAGAAATTACTACTTGGTTGCAAGAAATACGCGGTTCCCGCGCCATCCGACGTTACGAACTTCGCATTTTAGGAAAAGAAGATTTAGTGGTGAAAGCAGAAGCAACCTGGGTCTGGGTAAACTTGGCAACGATGCGCCCAAAAGCTATTCCTCCTGTTATGTTAGAAGCCTTCCTAGCTACTAAGCCACCTTCACTTACCGAATCGGTAAAAGCAATAGATAAAGGAGAATAAATTATTGTTTTAAATAATTCCTACTTTAGGTACAAGACTAACGAAAGTCTGTGGTGCAAAAATTGAAAATATGAACAATCTCGAACGTCTTGTAACTTTAAATCGCATCCGTAAATTCAGCCGCCTGATGGATAGCGCTTTCCGCATCCCAGTGATAGGCTTTCGGTTTGGATTAGATCCAATTATCGGTTTAATTCCCGGTCTTGGAGATATTGTCAGTACAGCCTTTTCTGCTTACATTATTTATTTGGCTGCGCGTTTCGGCTTACCGCCTGAAATTATGTACAAAATGATATTAAATATCGGTTTGGAAGCTGTAGTGGGTGCGGTTCCTCTGGTAGGCGATTTGTTCGATGCCTATTTTAAATCGAATATCCGCAACTTAGAGCTTTTAGAGAAACATCTGATGGTAGTCGAGCCAGAAATTATTGAAAAAAGCCCTCCTACTATTACCGATCGAGTTTCGTCAGATGGCGATCGCAGCATCTATCAAGAAGTTAATTCTTAGCTGCAAAGTTAGCCCCCGATCGCAAGTAGTTTAATTATTTTAATCGCCGTAGGTAGTAGGTATTGATAAAAATTATCGTTAATACCTACTATCTAATACCTATTATTGAGGAAGAGTACGATCGCAATACCGAGGTTTAAAAACCAAGGCGCACAAACCAGAAACCAAACGATACTTATACCAATAATCACAAGCGCGAATACGCCCAGAATTTCTGCGGTCGGTCGCTCTACGTTTGTGTGCATAAAAGTCCAAAAGGTGGTGATTGCCAGCAAGGGGGGAATAAATAAGTTAGCTAGAACCATTGCGGTTATCTCCTTTGTGAGTATCTATGGGTATAGAACAGCTAGTCAGCTTAGCTGCCGGTAGGTATATTATGGCTTATAGCCTCTTTTCCACCGATCCCCTGTGATATGATTCACAGGAAAATCTTGATTTACGCATCACACTATGCTGTCTAGCGTGGGATGGTTTCCACCTCCTACTCTAAGTTCACCCAATAGGATGAAATTTTAGTCTTTATCGGGCGTAAACGCAATCCTCAGCGGCACTAAAATCCCTATGTTGGCCCAGCGCTAAGGACTGTCGTTGGATCTGAGTAAGATATAAACGATCCCTCTGTTATCCGTGATGATGGTAAATCAACTATTTAGTGCGGCTAATCTCTTCGTTTTGCCCTTTTGGGCTTTGATGATTCTGCTACCAAACTGGGGCGTCACACGCAAGGTGATGGAATATTATATACCTTTTGTGGTATTGGCTGGACTGTATTTGTATTTGCTCTTCGGTTCGATTACACCGGAATCGGCGCAAGCTTTAGCTAATCCTCAGTTGGCTGATATCGCCCGCTTCTTTGCAGATGAGAATGCAGCAGCAGTTGGGTGGGTTCACTTTCTGGTGATGGATTTGTTTGTGGGGCGCTGGATTTACTGGGAAGGGCAAAAAACAGGAGTTTTTACGACTCATTCGATCGTACTTAGCTTATTCGCTGGCCCATTAGGATTGCTCTCTCACATTTTCACCAGTTGGATAACCCAGAAATTTTTCTCCCCCAAAGAATCTGAGTCTACAACTGCTGTTTAGTAGGTAGGGTGGGCGATGCCCACCAAAAAACTTCTCAAAGCCGTGGTGATAAAAACAAAACAATTTCAGGGATGGCGGAAATTATTCTTCGGAATCCGTACCCGCGTTCTAGTTTGGTATCTGATACTGATGGCTGCATCGGGTGCTATCTCTATACTAGCTGTCCGTCAAGTTCTCTCGGTACGTTTAGAAGAACGAGGTAAAAAAGTTCTCGTTCGAGAGGTAAAGCAATTTCAGCAATTAGTAAAAGAATGTCAGGGAAATAATTGCAAAGTTTCTACTTTATTTGACACTTTTTTATCTCGTCAGATTCCCTCTGACGGAGAATTTATTATCGGTTTAATGAACGGGAAAATTTACAAATCCAGTCCCGCTGCTTTGCCTGAATCACTTCGACATAATCAGAGTTTATTAAAACGTTGGGGACAACTAAACCGCCGCGAAAAAGGTGAGCTAGTCACGGCAAATGATACTATACGTTATTTGGCCGAACCCGTTATCATTGGGGGGAAAGTTCGGGGAGTGTTTGTTGTCATTCATTCAATGTATGAGGATTTGGAAAAGGTAAATGAAGTAACGGCTGTCATATTTTTCGTGACATTAATTTTATTAGGTGTTACTTCGGCTTTGACTTGGACTGTTGCAGGAAGAGTGTTAGTTCCTTTGCGCTTAGTTACAGCGACTGCTCGATCGATTAGCGAGTCGGACTTGACTGGACGCATTCCCCTACAGGGTGCGGATGAAATTGCGGAACTGACGGTTACGTTTAATGAAATGTTAGAACGGCTGGAGGCTGCTTTTACAAGTCAGCGCAATTTTATTAATGATGCTGGGCATGAATTGCGAACGCCTATTACTATTATACGCGGTCATTTGGAATTGTTGGGAGATGACCCGGAAGAACAAAGGGAAACGATCGATCTGGTGATGGATGAATTGGATCGAATGAATCGTTTGGTTAATGATTTGTTGTTGTTAGCAAAAGCGGAACGTACTGATTTTTTGAGCTTGGAGACGTTGGAAGTGGCAACGTTAACTGAAGAATTATTTGTCAAAGCTTTAGCTTTAGGGGATCGAAATTGGCAGTTGGAATCTAAAGCATCTGGTGAAATTTTAGCCGATCGTCAGCGTTTGACCCAAGCAATTATGAATTTGGCTCAAAATGCAGTTCAACATACCAAAGAAAATGATGCGATCGCTCTCGGTTCATCTTTCAAAAATGGCGATATTTGTTTCTGGGTTCGCGATACTGGGGAAGGAATTGCCGCGAGCGATCGCGATCGTATTTTCGAGCGTTTTGCGCGTGTTGCTAACAGTCGCCGACGTTCCGAAGGCTATGGTTTGGGGTTGGCAATTGTGAAAGCGATCGCAGACGCACACGGCGGAAAAGTTGAGTTAGAAAGTCAATTAGGAAAAGGTTCTATTTTTACATTAATTATACCAATAAAAACCTACTTATGCTAAAATGTAAATAACATTAATGCGTGCTTGGAAGGAAAATAAAATGAGTAGAACTCAGGCTAAGCCTAAGCGTTTTACGCTGGATGAATATCACAAGCTGACAGAAATTGGATTTTTCCATGAAGACGATCGAATTGAGTTAATTAAGGGAGAAATTATTGAGATGGCAGCAAAAGGTACGGCTCACGAAACTTGTCTGAGAAAATTGTGGAAAGAACTACCAATACTGGTGGGAGACAGAGGAACTTTACAATCTCAGGCTCCGATTATTTTACCGCCTAACAGCGAACCAGAACCAGATTTTGCGATTCTCCAAAACCGTCCTGATGACTATTTATCGGCTCATCCAAGTCCATCTGATGTGTTGCTGGTAATGGAAATTTCAGATTCTACTTTAAAGTACGATCGAGAAGTGAAATTGTCCTTATATGCTGAGGCGGGTATATCTGATTATTGGATATTTAATTTATTCGATAATCAGTTGGAAGCTCACAGCGAACCTTTTCAGAATAGTCAAGGAAATTTTGGTTATCATAATAGGCGGATTGTTTTACCAAATCAGATAATTGCGTTACCTTGTTTTCCCGATTTATCTTTGGATTTAAGTAGAGTATTTCCGCAAAAATTGAATGGTTAAATTAACTCAAAGTGGAAAGAAACCCGGTTTCTTAGAGAAACCGGGTTTCTGGGAGCAGCGATCGAAAAAATAAATTTGACTATATCCTTGACACCCAACTGGGTTTGTGCTATCTCTGAAAAAGATAGCTAAAAGATCCACAAACACATTTGATGTTGGTTGCGGCCTCAGCTGCAAGGATGGTGAGATCCGGCCAAGGGTCGGCCTAACCGATTGCACGATTACTCGTGCCAAGTGGCGGAAAATTGATTGAGGAAACCTGAAGAGGGATGATATTGTCTGCGACTGCATCGTATTTTCAAGAATTTAACATGGCGCATAGGTCATGGGTAAAACTACCTGTGTCTTATGCGCTTTGTGATTTGCTTGGGAATAGAGATGCGATCGCAGATAGTACCATCTCTCTCCATGTTTCCTCAATCAATTTTCCGCCACTTGACACGAGTAATCGTGCAATCGGTTAAGCCGACCCTTGGCCGGATCTCATCATCCTTACGGCTGAGACTTTGACCAGATAAATGTGTAGGTTGCAAGTTTTGCAATATGGGATATCTTATTTTTTGTAAGTTCCCTGTACAAAGGTTTGTTGCAGCTAGATGTGCGATTTCTTGATGCTGTCCAGTCCAATAATTACTGGAGAAATCAAGATGAAACCTTCTGTTTCCCTCTATGCCGATTATCAGAATGTTCACTTAAGTGAATATTTAGGCATTTTATTGCTAGCATTTGCTAAATCAATAGGGCGTTTGATTGATGCAAAAGTCTACTATAATTCATTGTGTCCAAACCAGGCTTTTGTAATGGATAACCTAAAAATTCCTGGTGTTAAAGGTTTTAATGTTCCCTGTTCTTTAAAGAACAGCGCAGACAATCAATTGATCGCTGACTGTATTAAGGATGCCCATACTTTCTCTCCAGACATAGTTATTTTAGTTTCAGGAGATGGAGACTTTGCATACTTAGTAAGTAATCTGCAAAAATTAGGCATAAAAGTGATAATCTTTGCTCTACGAGGTAATGTAAAACAAAAGATGATTGAGCTTGCTGATGAATTCCACTTTATAGATGAATTAGCTGATTTAGTTGGGAAAAAAACTCAGCCTCAAATAGATACCACTTTGTCTATTATCGGTTACAATGAAGCTATAGAGTGTCTGCTTGAAGCTATCAAGACTGCGCCAACCAAAGGTCAGCTTACGCGATTTCCCATAATTGACAAATTGATGCGTCAGCTTTTTTCCCAGTATCAGGGAGCAAAGTCTATCCGTACACCTGATGGAAAGACATTTTCAAAGTTTTCAAAGTTTGTTAAAGCTGCGGCAAAGGATGGGAAGGTGCGAATTGACGAACAACAAGTGTTTTTAATTGAGCAATACAAAGCTGCTGCCTAAAGTTCCTAACCTTCTGCTTCCTATACCTCTCAGAAACCCGGTTTCTCCGAGAAACCGGGTTTCTCCACGACCTTCATTATTGGCGTTTTTTGATGACTACCAACTTAACAACGATACCCGCTGAAAGCGATAATACTTCTACGGATTATATGCAGTTAATTAACCCACCGAAAGGAGAGACACAATTGGAAGCAAAAATCCCCACCTTCAACAATGAAAAATTATTGCGCCAAGCCCTTACGCATCGTTCTTACGTCAACGATAATCCTGGCGAAGGAGAAGAAAATAACGAACGTTTAGAGTTTTTGGGTGATGCGTTGCTAAATTTTTTGAGTGGGGATTATCTCTATCGTCTTTACCCAGAAATGTCCGAAGATCAAATGACCCGTCGGCGTGCAGCTTTGGTAGATGAAAAGCAGTTAGCAAGGTTTGCGATCGAGCTTGGATTAGACTTGAGAATGCGATTGGGTATAGGTACAATTAAAGAGGGAGGTTTTACCAATCGAAATTTGCTCAGTAGCACCTTTGAAGCTTTTGTTGGTGCTTACTATCTGGATAACAATTGTGACATTGAGCCAGTCCGCGTTTTTATCAAAAAGCTGTTTAATTCCGTACCTGAAAGTGTAGTAGTTTCTCGCTCGAATGTAGATGCTAAAAATCAGTTTCAGCAATGGGTAATGGCGAACATTGGCACAAGTCAATTGCCTAAATACGAGACAGTTCAGGCGGGTGGAGAATCTCACGCGCCAGAGTTCCTTTCCAAAGTTCTTGTAGGTAACGAAAAATATGGAGAAGGGAAGGGACGCAGCAAAAAAGATGCTGAAAAAAGTGCGGCTGAAGATGCGCTTGCCAAGCTGAGAAAACAAGGGAAGATGTAGAATGGATGGGATATCGCGCTAATATTCTCACCCGCTGGGGAATCAATTCCCCAGCTAATAGCGAAAGTCCATTTAAATGGACTGGAAGATTAGTATTCGGTACACTTGAGTGGACTTAAGCTATGACGCTGGGATTTGAATCCCAGGCGGGCTGGAAGCGAAGTCAGTGGCTTTATATACAATTAAACCCATCATTTGCTAACAAAATCATTGATTTCCCTACGGATAATAACGCTGAGGTAAGATGTCCTATGAACCGCATTCTAATCGCTGAAGACGAACCGCGTATCGCCTCCTTTCTAGAAAAAGGATTGAAAGCAAATGGCTTTACTACTGTCGTAGTAGAAGACGGAAATGCAGCAGTTTGTGTCGCTGATAGCAAAGATTTTGATTTGTTAATCCTAGATATTGGCTTACCCGGAAAAGATGGTTTTCAGGTGTTAGAAGAATTGCGAGGTAGAGGAGAAAAACTTCCCGTAATTATCCTCACTGCACGCGATGATGTAACTGATAAAGTGGCGGGATTGGAAGGCGGTGCGGATGATTACGTTACCAAACCTTTTCGTTTTGAAGAATTGCTGGCGCGTGTGCGGGTAAGGTTGCGCGATCGCACTTCTTCTGCTACTACCAAAGATGATACGATCGTTCGCGCAGGAGATATCGTTTTGGATTTGCGATCGCGCCGCGTTTCAGTAGGCGATCGCAATATCGAATTATCCACTCGTGAATTTATTTTAGCTGAAACTTTTGTCCGCCATCCCGGACAAGTTTTTAGCCGAGAACAATTGCTCGATCGCGTTTGGGGTTACGATTACGATCCCGGTTCTAATATTGTCGATGTTTATGTCGGTTATCTCCGCAAAAAATTAGGTAGCGAGAAAATAGAAACTGTCAGAGGTATGGGATATCGTTTTTGTCCCTAAATCCGAATATTTCAAGCAACCTGCCATTAACAAGCAAGAAAAAATTAGACTGTGATATAATAAATTCATCCGTATAGATGTGAAAACGATAGCAACCGAACGCTGGACTGATGAAATGCTCGATAAATTAGCTGAAAAAGTTGAGAAAAATGCGGAAGCGATCGAGAAAAATGCCGAAGCGATCGAGAAACTCACAGAAAATGCTAAAGAGTTGAATATCCGTTTTAATGCTTATCAACAAACATCTCAATGGGTTGTTAACTTAGCCTTCGGTTTGTTAGCAACCGCAACCATCACAACCATTATTACTGCCGTTTTCAAGAAATAAGTCTGGAACTTACCTAGCGTCGCGAAAAAAACTGACTTTATAGATTTAAACCGCTCCCCGAAACAATATATTCTCGTAAATTACTACAACCAGATCGACTCAAAAACCCGGTTTCTTGAAGAAACCGGGTTTCTTCGATTAAATTAGATGAGAAAATTCTCATCTGACTTTCATCAAAATTTTAAACTTAACCCCAAAAATAATAATAATGTTTTTGGTGTGTGAGCGAGATGAAATCGGCATTTACCAATGAATTACAACAATACCAATGGCATAATCTGCCAGAAGATAAATTTGCATATATTTTCAAAACTGACTTAGCCTCAGAAAAATCAAACTGCTTATCAGAAATCGTAAACTCTTTCCAAAATAATTACGATCGACCCTTACTCAACAGGCAATTACCGTGTTAGAAGCATTCGTATTCGCCACAATATTGTGCGGTTTTTTCGGCATCATCCTCAAAAAGAACCTAGTGATGAAGATCGTCTCGATGGATGTGATGAGTGCGGGAGTGGTCGCCTATTACGTAGTAGTTGCATCGCGAGACGGTTTCTTAACACCCATTTTATCTACTGTCAAAAATGGCTCTTATGCCGATCCAGTACCCCAAGCGGTGATTTTGACAGCGATCGTCATCGGTCTTTCAATTCAAGCTTTAATGCTAGTCGGAGTAATGAAGCTGTCACGAGATAATCCCACCTTGGAATGTAACGAGATCGAGAAGAACAATACACCATGAATACCATAACGATCGCATGGATCGCATTCCCGTTTTTTGTAGGGTTCGTCATTTATCTACTTCCCAAACTCGATCGATATCTTAGTCTGGGTACAGCTATAGTTTCGGCTGCATATGCGTTTTGGTTATTTCTCCAACCATCACCGCTAAAACTGATATTACTCGATAATTTTGGTGTCACATTAGAAGCTGACCAATTAAGCGGCTTCTTTATCTTAACCAACGCCCTCGTCACCCTTGCCGTTATTTTCTACTGTTGGGAAACTGGTAAGAGTGCTTTTTTTTACGCCCAGGCAATCATTTTGCACGGGAGTCTCAACGCCGCCTTTGTTTGTTCCGATTTTGTCAGTTTATATGTGGCGTTAGAGGTAAGCGGTATCGCCGCCTTTCTCTTGATAGCTTATCCCCGCACAGATCGATCGATTTGGGTTGGTTTGCGCTATCTCTTTATCAGCAACGTCGCCATGCTGTTTTATCTAATTGGCGCAGTGCTGGTTTATCAAGCGCATCATTCCTTCGCCTTTGCAGGTTTGCGGGGATCGCCTCCAGAAGCACTTGCCCTCATTTTTCTAGGACTATTGGTAAAAGGCGGGATATTTGTATCCGGCTTGTGGCTACCCATGACCCACTCGGAATCGGAAACGCCAGTATCGGCTTTCCTGTCGGGAATTGTCGTCAAAAGTGGCATATTTCCGATCGTGCGTTGCGCGTTGGTTTTGGATGAGATCGATCCCATTGTCAGGTTCTTTGGCGTTGCTACAGCCCTGCTAGGCGTGTTCTACGCCGTGTTTGAAAAGGATAGCAAGCGAATGCTGGCGTTTCACACCGTTTCCCAGTTAGGCTTTGTCCTCGCTGCGCCGGAAGTGGGCGGCTTTTACGCACTGACACACGGTTTGGTCAAATCAGCCCTCTTTTTAATCGCCGGAGTTTTACCGAGTCGAAATCTGAAAGAACTGCAACATACGCCGATCGATACCCCAATTTGGATCGCCCTAGTAGCAGCGAGTTTCTCCATATCCGGTTTTCCCCTATTATCCGGCTTTGGGGCGAAGGTTTTGACGATGAAAAATCTAGTTCCCTGGCAAGTTATCGGTATGAATATTGCCGCACTGGGAACTGCCATATCGTTTGCCAAATTCATCTTTTTGCCTCATCAAAAGCAAGAAGAAAAATCAAATCTTCGTCCCGGTTTTTGGTTGGCGATGATAGTGCTAATTGGTGGACTGATCGGCGCAAATGTTGTCTACTACAAAGCCTATTCTTTTGAGAATATCATCAAACCACTAGCGACGATCGCTCTAGGATGGCTGGCATACTTGTTAATTTTTAAACACTCAAAAATTAAGTTGCCGCGTTTCGGAGAGAAATTTGACGATTTGGTCGGTTTTATGAGTCTGATTTTGATTCTACTTTTTTGGATGGGGTTTGCATGGCTGGGGATTTAATATTGCGATTACTGATTTGGTTTTTGCTCACTGCTGATTTTAGTTGGATAAATATCTTCCTGGGTATCCACATAGCCATCTTATTGCCCTTCAGCTACAAATCCCCTGGAGCGTTAGACGATTGGCTGAGTGTGCTGGGTAAGATTGTAGTGGCGATTCCTCAAGCGTATATTGAGGCATTCGATATCATCTTTCGTCCCCATAACTACGAAGATGTCGTCCTCGAACGAGTCGAACCGCGACGTACACCAGGACTGGTATTTTTGGATATATTCTTAATCACCTTTACACCCAAAACAATTGTTTTGAAATACCGCGAAGATGGCTGGTACGAAGTACACCGGGTTCGCCGGAGGAAAAATTTATGATGAACTTGTTCTTAATTGCCATGATTCTGGCATTGCTAATTCCCATCTACGATGCCTGGAAGAATGAGGATATCTGGCGAAGAATGTTGGCCTTTGGCAGTATCTCGACCAAGGCGGCAATTACAATATTGTTTGTCTCTGTATTGCGCGATGATTGGATGATCGGGATTGTCGGCGTGATGATCCTAACTGTAGGTAATGCCGCCTTAATGTTACTAGCACAAATCATCAAGAGGATCGGGGAAGCATGATTGACCTATTGAGTTATACCTGCATAGGTATAGGAATTTTCTTCTCGTTTTGGGGAACTTCTCACCTCCTCACTCAGCGATCGGTCTTATTCAAACTGCACAGTCTTTCAGTTGCAGATACTCTTGGATCGATGAGTATTATGTTTGGACTTTTGCTGAAAAGACCCAGAGAATGGCCTTTGTTGCTCCTCGCCATTATCTGTTTGGCACTGTGGAATACGATGTTGGGATATGTGTTGGCATACTGTGCCAGTGGAGAACAGAAATATGAATGATAGCTATGTTTATGCGATCACTGCCCTACTGCCTTTGGCTGCTTTTATGGTAGTGCTTCAGGTTAATCCCTACGATGCTTTGGTAATTCGGGGCATACTGGGTGCAATATCGGCAATGTTATATGCAATTTTAGGAGCGCCGGATGTAGCTTTGACGGAAGCTTTGGTGGGGACGATGCTGGCAATTACCCTCTATGCGGTGGCGGTGCGTTCTTCCCTAGTGATGCGTTTGGGTGTGCTGAAAGATGAGTTGATGGAAGGCGATCGCGATCGCTCTTTTGGGGAAATAATGGATGAGTTACGCAGCATTTTTCGCAAACATTATATGCGTGTTGAGCTAGTCCCGTACATGGATAGGGAACAGTTGCATCGGGCGCTCATGGCAAAAGAAGTTCACACTATCTGCGCTACGCAATTGGTGGATGAGGACAAAGAAAAACAACCTTATCAAACTGTAACTAGGCTGCAACGTCTTTATGAGATCGTGCAAAGCGAACTTTCCACACCTGCTACCAGCTTGACTTATGTTAGTGCATCAAATTCCGGGGAGAAACATTGATGAAATGGGTCTACATTGCAGCAGGAATAGCATTTTATATCAAAATGCTGGTATTACCAAACGCATCGCTCGGCTTCGATCTCTCTATTGTAGAAGCGATCGTTAAAGATTGTGGTGTACCTAGTGCGGTGGCGGGGATTATTTTACGAAATCGGCTGTATGACACAATCTTTGAAGTGGTGGTATTTACGATCGCCATCATGGGGGCTAATTTTCTGCTAGCTAATGAAAAGCCCACCAGCAAAATCTATCAGTTTACCGATCGACCCTCAATTGTACTAGCGCGTGTGGGCGCAACTATTTCCGCTTTGGTTAGTATCGAACTGGCAATTCGGGGACATCTCAGTCCGGGCGGTGGTTTTGCGGCGGGTGTGGCGGGTGGAACTGCGATCGGTCTAATCGCAATTACCTCATCACCGGAAAGGATGCAGGCTATTTACAAACGCTGCTTCGCTGCTACTTCCGAGAAACTTTCGGTGCTGATTTTTATCATCTTGTCAGTGCTGACTTTGGCTGGATATGAATTACCCTACGGACAGTTGGGCTTACTTGTCAGCGGGGGAGTCATTCCTATACTCAATATCTTAGTAGCAATCAAAGTGGCTTTGGGGTCTTGGGCGGTAGTTTTGATTTTTATTCGCTATCGAGGATTGTTGTGAGAAATGAAGTGATTCGATACTTAGGAGCATAAATTTTTTTCATCCATTTGTAGGTTGGATTTAACAGAGGGAAATCTAACCTACAAGCTATACCCCTGTTTTAACGTTCGCGTAGCGTGTGCGTTAGCGCATACCGCTTTAGGTGCAGAAAACGCTCCAGAGAAGAGAAAGAGAAGAAAACGCCCTGATGTCAAGGTATTTGGTATGACTGGGTGAGAATTTTCTCATCAAGTTTTCATCAAACTTTTAAAGCTACCTCCCAAAATAAGATTAATGTTTTGGCGGAGCAATATGACATTAACAGCTACCAAGGAATTACAAGAACACCAATGGCATAATCTACCAGAAGATAAAGTTGCAATTATCCTGGAAACTGACTTAGAAAACGGTTTATTAGCGAGTGAAATAGCGGAAAGACAGCGAGAGTTTGGCCTAAATCAACTCACTGTCAAGGAAGGAAAACCAGCTTGGTTAAAGTTTATACTGCAATTTAACCAGCCACTACTGATTATCTTAGTATGTGCGGGCGCAATCAAGGCGATACTGGGAGAATGGATCAACGCTGGGGTAATTTGGGGGGTAACTACTACCAACGCAATAATTAGTTTTACTCAGGAAGCGCAAGCGGAAAATGCGATCGCAGCTTTAGCTTCCGCCGTCCGCACAGAAGCTACCGTGATTCGCGATGGCAAAAAATTAAAGATTTCCTCGGAAGAATTGGTTCCCGGTGACATAGTTTTACTCACCTCTGGCGACAAAGTACCAGCCGATTTGCGCCTCATCAAAGTCCGCGATTTGCAAATCGATGAATCGGCACTTACTGGCGAATCTGTAGCAGTAGAAAAATACGAAGAAGTAGAAGGAACAGTTGTTTTACCGCCAGAAACACCCCTCGCTGAACGTAGCAATATGGCTTATGCGGGAGGTTTCGTTACCTTCGGACAAGGTAGCGGTATTGTAATCGCCACTGGCAATAATACCGAAACAGGTAAAATTTCTCAATTAATCGAACAAAGAGTAGACCTCACCACTCCTCTAACGCGGAAATTCAATCAATTTAGCCAGAATTGGTTGTACTTTGTTTTATTCATGGCGACTCTTACCTTTGCAGTGGGTTTAGGACAGAGAAACTTTAAAGAAGCAGTAGAACCAGCAGTTGCTTTAATTGTGGGTGCAATTCCCGAAGGTTTGCCAGCAGTAATTACAGTCACTTTAGCAGTTGGCGTGGCGAGAATGGCACGCCGTCACGCGATTATTCGCAAATTGCCAGCAGTAGAAACCCTCGGTAGCGCCACTGTTATCTGTTCCGATAAAACGGGAACTTTAACCGAAAATCAGATGACAGTGCAAGCAATTTATGCAGGTAGTGCTGGATATACGGTTAGCGGTACTGGCTACAATTTTAAAGGGGAAATACTGCAAAATCAACAGCCAATTGATGTTAAAGTTTATCCTGTTTTACAAGAATGTTTGTTGGCAGGTTTGTTGTGCAATGATTCTCATTTAGAACAGAAAAATGGCAATTTTGTAGTAATTGGCGATCCGACAGAAGGCGCGTTAATCGCGGCTGGTGGCAAAGCAGGATTGCTTCAGCAAGCGGTGGAAAGATTGCATCCCAGATTAGATTCAATTCCGTTTGAATCCGATTTTCAATATATGGCAACTCTGCATGAAACTCGCGGAGAGAAAACTATTTATGTCAAGGGGTCGGCGGAGGCAATTCTCAAACGTTGCCAGAAAATGGTGGATGGGAAAGGTAATGTTATTGAGTTAAATTTAGCACCGATCGAAAAAGCGGTGGAAACTTTGGCGAAGCAAGGTTTGCGGGTGCTAACTTTTGCGAAGAAAAATGTACCGAATGAGCAAAAGACGGTAAATCATACCGATCTGGAGGAAGGGCTGATTTTCTTGGGTTTGCAGGGGATGATCGATCCGCCGAGAAAAGAAGCGATCGCAGCGGTTCACGCCTGCCAAGGTGCTGGTATTCAAGTAAAAATGATTACAGGAGATCACATAACTACCGCTCAAGCGATCGCCCGTAGGATGGGTTTCCGCAACCGCAACAAGAAAATTGTCGCTTATACGGGTGCCCAACTCGCCCAAATGAAGAAAAACGAACTTGCAGAAGCGGTAGAGGAAGGCGTAGTGTTTGCCCGCGTTGCGCCAGAACAAAAGCTGCGAATTGTGGAAGCTTTGCAAGCGAAAGGCGAAATTGTAGCGATGACGGGGGACGGTGTAAATGATGCGCCCGCCCTCAAACAAGCGGATATCGGTATTGCAATGGGTAGCGGTACGGAGGTTTCTAAGGAAGCATCCGATATGCTGCTAACTGATAATAATTTTGCTTCCATTGCAGCGGCGGTGGAAGAAGGACGATCGGTTTACAAAAACCTTTTGAAGGCAATTTGCTTTATTTTGCCTGTCAATGGTGGCGAATCGATGACGATTTTAATTAGCACGTTATTGGGCAGAGAAATGCCGATTTTATCGCTGCAAATTCTCTGGCTGAATATGCTTAATTCTATCACGATGACCGTGCCGCTATCTTTTGAACCGAAAACGGCAGGTGTAATGAAAAATCCACCCCGCCCAGCGAATGAACCTTTTCTAACCCAGAATCGCATTAAGCGAATTTTGGCGGTTTCTCTGTATAACTGGACTTTGATTTTCGGGATGTTTGAATGGGTGCGCCAAGCAGATTGGGGTAGTATAGAATTAGCGCGGACAATGGCAATTCAAGCTTTGGTGATGGGACGGATTTTTTATCTATTGAGTATCAGTCAATTGTTACCTTCTCTGATGGCTAAGTTTAATGGTTCTCAGGAAAAGGTCAGTGGTGCGCCTGCTTTGGCTGTGGGAATTGTGGTAGCGGTAATCCTGCAAATTATCTTTGCTAATTCTACCTTTATTAATGGCATATTCCAAACTGCGCCGATGACGCTGGATCAATGGTTGATTTGTTTTGGTGCTAGCTTACCGATGATTGCGATCGCTGCTTCAGTTAATCGTTTCGATCCTCCCAATTGATGAGGGGGAGCTAAAAGTCAAAAGTCAAAATTTCCCCTCTTCCCCTAGCCCCTAGCCCCTATCCCCTATCCCCTCTTAAACTTGACTCAGACAGGATTCGCTGTACATCACAATGCGATCGCGTCCCCATTTTTTCGCTTGATAAAGTGCGCGATCGGCAGTTGCAACCAACTCATTTGGAGACACATCCGCAGTGGGAATGACACAAGCCAGTCCAGCACTTAAAGTAATCGTATCGCTCACCGATGAAGCAGTATGGGGAATTTGCAAATCTTTGACTCTAATTTGGATTTCTTTTGCCACTCGCAATCCCCCTTTGAGATCCGTGTTAGGCAAAATCACCGCAAATTCTTCTCCTCCATAGCGGGCAACTAAATCTGCTGGGCGCTTCACTGCCCGCTGAATAGCTTTAGCAACCAAGCGCAAACATTCATCTCCTGCTTGATGTCCGTAGGTATCGTTATAGGTTTTAAAAGAGTCGATATCGCACAAAATTAAAGATAAAGGCTGTTTTTCGCGTGCTAAAATCAACAATTGCTGCATTAAATATTCATCAAACTTCCGCCGATTAGCTAAATGAGTTAAACCATCTGAACTTGCTAAGCGCTGTAACTGTTCGTTGGCTGCTTGCAACTGTTGATAAAGTTCTGCTTGTTGAATAGCGATCGCTAATTGATTTGCTAGTTGCTCGATCAACTCTATTTCCAAAGGCTGCCATTCTCTGGATGCTTTACACTGCTGCACCATCAACAGTCCCCATAAATTTTCTCCTTGCATAATAGGAACCTCTAAGTTTGCTTTTACCCCCCAATTTTTTAATAGTTTTATATGGCATTTAGGGAAATTAACGGCACTACAAATATCTTCTATGGCGCGGATTTTCCCCTGCTGATAGTAAGCAAAACTATTGCTATTCAGGCAACAATCAGGCATAATATTTCCTACTATAGATGTGCAATCGGGAGCTAGAGATTCTACCGTCACATTGCCCACTTTTAGAATACGGCTGCTTTTATGGGTGCTACACTGAAAGCGGAAAATCAGAGCCCGATCGGTCTGAAGAAATTGCCGCACTTCCGTCACAGCAGTGTTGAGAACTTCATCCAAATTAAGAGACTGTCGGATATGCTGGGTAATTACCCCCATCAGCCGCTCTCGTTCGGTTTGCAACCGCATAGCCTCTTCTGCCCATTTCCGTTTGCTGATATCTTCAGCTGTACCTAGAATTTGTTTGGGCAAACCTTCAGGCGTTCTCGTGAAAACCAGTTCCCGGCTGTGAAACCAAAACCATTCACCCGATCGATGTTTGATGCGATACTCTCTTTCCAGAATGTCACCGTCTTGTGCAATGGCAAACTTTTCCATCTGTGCAGCGAGATGCGATAAATCGTCAGGATGGATCGAATTAGCAAATAACTGACCGCCCCGCCTTATCATTTCTTCATCTGTATAACCCAACAATAAATCTACTTGGCGATTGAAATATATATAGCGCTTTTCCACTAAATCATAAATGTAGATAAGATAAGGAGTAGCATCAGCAATTTTTTGAATAAAATGCTGGCTTTGTATTAGTGCATCTTCAATTTTTTTGCGTTCTTTAACTTCTTCCAAAGCTCGATCGCGCATAGCGCGGTAATCTTGGATGCGGTGTGTCAAATCCGTCACATCCTCTATTACTAAAAGGGCATAAAACGAATTGCGATTTTGAACTTTGGCAAGCTTTTCTTCGTTCTGTTTAAGGGTGTCGCCAAACAAGGGAGAATTGCGCTTCACAAATCCGATCCGTTTATACTTGGTAACGCGCTTCTTATTTTTGCCAGCCTTGCCAACACCTTCGATATTGGAACTACTGGGTTTTTGGCGAAGTTTAACAATATCTAACTGCACACCAGTATCGTGCGATCGAAAACCATATCCCGAAGCACTATCCCAGCAAGTGCGAAATCTAAAATTCCCCGCCGGTACAGCCGTTACAGTCGTATGTTGGATACGCCACCTTCCATCCGGTAGCTGAGCGGGAATAATCGACTGATGAAGTTGTGCGGAAAAGATAGTTGGTGGCCCTCCTTCAAAAATCTGCATCAGTCTATGGGCGTACTTAGGCTGATGCAGATGCGGAAAATAAATGCCGATATCCTTTAAGAGGATTTCGCTTCTAGAAATTCCCGTCCAGTCTTCCAAACATCGGTTCCAAAAAAGAACGCTAAAATCTTCTCGGAGAACGCAAACCCCTTCGGGAACCCGATCAAGAATACCGAAATCTTTCTGGGCAGCCTGAATCTCGTTCATCATCACTCTCAAAAGCTAGCTCAATGGCTTTAAGCATGGCGTCAAAGGAACCCACTTTAAAAATTAAAATAATATCTCCAGCAATTTGCAGTTGCTCGATCGTAAAACGGGTATGCGCCAAAAAAACGCTGGCATTGGCATCAAGTTCCTTAGACATAAGCAACCTGTCAACCATACCTTCTACGTAAGTGGGTAGCGAGTATTCTAGATGTTGCGCTAACATGTTACTTAGGGAACCCATGACACCGTTGAGAACTATATTGCCCACTTCCAGCAAGGTTCCTATTTTGACAGAATCGAGATCGGGAGTACCCACAACCTCATCTGTGAGAACCTCTACGAGGGTAGATGCACTTTCGGTCGGAAAAATCAGCTCGGCAGTGCCACTAAATGCGCCGCTGAAGTTCAAGCGTACCGTGGAAAGTAGATCTCCATTGAATCTCTTTTTCAGCTCCGGACGCAACTCAGGAGGAGAAAGCAGCTTGATGTAAGGGATTCGCAGGCAGATCGGGGAACCGATCATCTCATTGAGTACGCCAGCAGCTCGACCCACGCCAATATTGACTAACTCCTGCAAAATATCTATTTGGTCAACAGTTAGGTTCATACATTCCTTCCTGGGTCGCCCCTAGAGCCTTTTTGACCCAATGCCTCAGATCGTCTGATTTCGGTAGTTTGTGGAGAACTGTCAAGGCTCCCAGTTGCGAGCATTCCTGACGAGTGGTTTCCTGAACATCTGCCGTCACTACAATTGTCGGCACTTGCAAACCTTCTTCCCGCATCACCTTCAGAACTTGCAGCCCCCCCATTTCGGGCATTAAAAGGTCTAGCACAACACAATCTGGCTTATAGACGCGAACCATCTCCAGACCTTCCAGTCCATTCGCCGCCTCCAAAATGGAGTAGCCCTCTGGTTTCAAGATCTTTTGGAGCATCTTGCGAAGCAAAGCTGCATCTTCTATGATTAAAACCAATGCCACTATTTTTGTTCCTCAATTTTCTTTAATTTAAGTAAATTTCTGTAATAATAGAACAGAGGTCAACAGTAGTAACCATAGCATCTTGCCATAATGGTTGATACTAAATATTCATTTTACGTCATCCAAAGGGTATTTGTTTAGGGGATTCCTACTTATTCGGTCTGAAATATTACATCTGAGTTGTTATACTCTGTGATATTGGCGATGAAAAAGTTAACGATCGCTTTACCTGCGATCGTCGGCAAGTATTTGCAAATGTAAAATCAGCTATGAAACCATTACTCACAAGCTTTGCTATATTTTCTACACTGCTGCTCGTACAAGGTTGCTCGTCATCAGTTAAGTCTGGAGAAATATCTAACCCAGGTGCAGCAAAGCCGCATCAGGGCCACATAATGAGTGGTGAAAAAACACCAGTCGCTGCATCAGATCCTCATGCAGGACATTCGATGGAAGATCGCGCACATCATCACACAGATGCCGATAAGGGAAATGCACCGCAAACTAAAGCACTGTTGAGCGATCGCAAAAATATTCAATCTAATAAACCTGTTGTTTTAAGCATAAATATTCAAGATGTAAATGGTAAGGCAGTTACTAAGTTTGACACCTTTCAGGAAAAAGTCATGCACCTGATTGTTGTCAGCGACGACCTTCAGCATTTCGATCACCTCCATCCCATTTATAAGCAAAATGGACGCTTTGAAGTAGAAGCGAAATTCCCGCGACCGGGAAATTATACTTTGTTTGCGGATTATAAACCATCTGGGCAAAAAGAACAAGTTTCCCTCCTGAAAGAAACTGTACCCGGAGTCAGCCAATCTGCACCGCCAATTGATTTTAATACGGCAAAGAGTTTTGGCGATACAAAGGTGAATATCACCTTTTCCGAACCAAAACTAAAAGCAGGTCAGGCAGTACACGTAATATTCAATCTCAGGAATAACTCCAGCCAACCAATTACTGATTTGCAACCTTATTTGGGAGAAAGAGGACATTTAGTTATAGTAAAACAATCGTCGAACTTGACAAAATCAGACTACATTCACGCGCACGCTATGAAACATAACTCCCCCGGAGAAGTTCATTTTATGACCGCCTTTCCCGAAGCGGGAAAATATAAACTTTGGGGTCAGTTTCAGCGCAATGGCAAAATTGTCACGACTGATTTTTGGGTAAACGTTGAATAGTCGCTGTTTGAGTTAATGAAAAAGATGAACGACAGCAAATGGCGCATCCCCCTTTTGGCAGCAGCTTGTGCCTTTGCCACCATCCTTTACAGCTGTGGTAAACCTGTAACTGATAACCGCACGCAAAATACCAGCACCCCAACGGCAACTCAACCGGGAGTCTTGGTTTACGGTTCCGGCGGACAACCTGTCAACTTGGAACCTGGGAATATCACCGACGGCAATTCGATCGTCGTGCATTACCAAATCTACGATCGCTTGCTGGAAGCTAAACCGGGATCTAGCGAACTGCAACCCGACCTAGCTACTTCTTGGTCTGTTTCTGGAGATGGCAAAGTTTGGACTTTTAAGCTGCGATCGGGAGTTAAGTTTCACGACGGCACCGATTTTAATGCCGCAGCGGTGAAATTTAATGTGGAACGTTGGTGGGACGCCAAACACCCCAACGGTTATCGCAATGCCGGTAAATCTTATGAAATTTGGCAACAACTTTTTGGCGGTTTTAAGGGAGAACCTAACTCGCTGCTGCAAGATATCGCAGTTGTCGATAACTCTACGATTCAGTTTAAGCTCAAACAACCTTTCGCTGTTTTTCCTGCTGCCATTGGTTCCGGCTACTTCGGCATTGCCAGTCCCACCGCCGTTAAAAAAGCCGGTGCCAGTTACGGCACTCCCAGTGGGTTAGCCGTGGGAACCGGGCCGTTTATTTTTAAGGAATGGCGCACGGGCGATCGCATCATCTTACAGAAAAATCCCAACTACTGGCAAAAAGGTTTTCCCAAAGTCAATCAAGTAGTCATTCGGTTTATCGGCGACCCCGCAGCTAGATTAGCCCAACTCAGAGCCGGACAAATCGATTTTACTGTCGATTTAGCGCCAGACCAAAGCAAAGAAATCGCAAAAGATGCCAACTTAGTCGCCGTTCCCCGCCCTTCTTTTAATGTCGGTTATCTAGCACTCAATCCCAGTTACAAACCACTGGCGGATGTCAGGGTAAGGCAAGCGATCGCATCTGCCATCAATAAAGCGCAAATCGTGCCAGCTTTTTGGGGTAACCTGGGTACAAGCGACCCTCACTTCACCGCGCCATCTTTAAAGTGGGCGCAATCAACCAAAATTACCGACTACAAATTTAACCCCCAAGCAGCCAAGCAATTGCTAGCTCAAGCTGGCTATCCCAATGGTTTCGATCTCGAACTTTGGTATATGCCCGTTTCCCGTCCTTATTTCCCGACTCCCAAACCGATTGGGGAAGCTTTCGCCGCCGACTTGAATGCGATCGGCATCCGCGTTAAACTCAATACTAAAGATTGGGCAGCTTACTTGGAAGATCGTCGCAAAGCACCTGGCTTTCAAGCTTTTATGCTCGGCTGGACTGCCGATTACAGCGACCCCGATAGTTTCTACTATCCCCACTTTGGGCCGGGAGCGACTACAGACTTGGGTAATTGGAATAACGATCGCGTTGTCCAACTTTTAAACAAAGCTAGAGCCACAGTCGATCGTACCGCTAGAGGGAAAATCTATGCCGAGGTCGATGAAATTTTGCATCAGGAGGCAGTACGTTTGCCGATCGTCCATTCTCAGCCGCTTTTAGCCAGACGCAAAAATATTCAAGGTTGGGTTCCCAGTCCTTTGGGTTCTGAGTCTTTTGAGACTATTACCAAAAATTGATATATTTGGTGTATGCTAGATTGCCTCAAACTTTTGCGATCGTGGACATCCGGTGGACAAAGGAGATACGACGTTTCAAGCTTTACAGCTAAGTCTGCCGGGACTAGGGCTACCATCCTTTATGCCTGTGTCTCGTCGCCCAAGCAAAGGGAAGATTTGCAGCGTCAATGTGAATATCTCAAATCTCAATACCCTGGCGCAGAGCTTATCGCAGAAGTGGGAGGAGGACTTAACTACAAAAGAAAGAAAATGCTTGCCTTATTGGAACGGGTTATGTCAGGAAATGTCCAATGTATTGTGGTCGCATATAAAGACAGACTCTTCCGATTTGGCTTCGATTTGTTTGCTTGGATATGTGCCAAACACTCTTGCGAAATCGTGGTACTCAACAAAGTTAAACTATCTCCCGAACGAGAATTGGTTGAAGACATCCTTGCAATCCTCCACAGCTTCTCAGCAAGATTGTACGGATTCAGAAAGTACAAGTCTGAAATCTCTCAAGATTCGACTTTACCCAGACCAGACTCTCCATCAAACTTGGAAAATATGGCTGGCAGCGAGTAGGTACTGCTATAACCAGGCGATTGAGTATCAACGAAAAAATGGGTCTATCGGCAAGTTTGACTTACGCAAAATAATACTGGCGTATGTACCAGAATGGGTAAGTCAAACACCATACTCGTTTAGAGTACAAGCTGTTTATGATGCCAAAGAAGCTTATGATAAATCCCGTAAGAAGGGGACAAAGCAACATGAGGCAGGAAGATTTAGATCGATTAGAGATAGGATTAAATCAATTAGGTTTAGACAAGAGGATTATAAAAATGGGACATGGTTCCCAAGCTTAACTAAGGACTTAAGTTTCAAATCGGCAGAACCATTGCCTGCTAAGGATGTTGAGTACCAGGTTAAACAAAAAGATGGTAGCTACATCATTAGATGCCGTAAGCAAAGTTGGGAGAGTGAAACTCAATTAGTTTATGACAAAAAACGCTGGTTTGCTATATTTCCGGTTGAGTTTATACCTGAGTTATCTGATAGTCAGAAAATCATCGCATTAGATCCAGGCGTCCGTACATTTATGACGGGATTTGATGGCGCAAAATTTGTAGAGATTGGTAATAATGATATCAGGAGGATTTACAGGCTATGCAATCACGTTGATAAATTAATCTCAAGGAAATCAAAATTAAAGGGACGCCGAAATAAACATCAACGTCAAAAACTACAACGTAAAATTGATAGAATATTTAATCGCGTCCGGAATTTGGTTGACGAAGTTCACAGAAAAACTGCTGCTTGGTTAACAACTGAATATCGGTTAATATTCCTACCTACTTTTGAGACATCCCAAATGGTTGCCAAGAATAGGAATAAGAAACGGAAGATTAACACGAAAACAGTTAGACAAATGCTAGGATGGGCGCACTACAGGTTTAAGCAAGTTCTAAAATTCCACGCTTTGAAACGTGGCTGTCACGTCGTTGATGTAACAGAAGAGTATACTTCTAAAACTTGTACTAAATGTGGTCATGTCCACCCTAAACTAGGTGGTTCTAAAGTGTTTAAGTGTCCTCACTGTGGACATAAAATACCTAGAGACTACAATGGCGCTTTGGGGATATTCCTCAAAGCATTGCGAGATATCGCCGGACTGGACGGTTTTACCGATTCAGTATCGCTATGTCCGACTTCTACTCCTGATGTCCGGGCTTGAAATATCTGTACGGTAAAAAACATGGGTAAATATATTGCCAAACGCATCCTGGGCTTGCTACCAGTATTATTAGGAATCACCCTATTAGTATTTGCCTTGCTGCAACTCATACCGGGCGATCCAGCCACAATATTATCGGGAGAACGGGCCACACCGGAACAGGTGGCAGCACTCAGAGAACAATTAGGTTTAGATCGACCTTTACCGATACAATATTTCGTCTTTCTCCTCAAGCTAATTAGCTTCGACTTCGGCACAAGTATTATCAGCGGCATTCCCATCGCCGACGAAATCCGAAATCGTTGGCCTGCCACATTTGAATTATCTTTAGCCGCCATGTTGGTAGCGCTTATTCTGGGAATTCCCGCCGGAATTTTCGCCGCAGTTCGCAAGCATAGCTGGTTAGACAATTTATTAATGAGCGGTTCTTTGATTGGCGTTTCGCTGCCAGTATACTGGTTAGGCTTGTTATTAATTTACCTATTTGCCGTCAACCTGCAAATACTTCCACCCAGCGGCAGGATTAGCGTCGCCGCCACGTTCAACTTCCAACCCATCACAGGTTTTTACGTGCTGGATAGCTTGCTCAAATTAGACATAATCTTGTTGAAAGACGTGTTATCGCATCTAATTTTACCGGCACTAACTTTAGGTACAATACCCCTAGCCATCATCGCCAGGATTACCCGCAGCGCCATGCTGGAAACTTTATCTCAAGATTATATTCGCACAGCGCGAGCAAAAGGCGTTCCCCAACATTCAGTCATTTGGCAACACGCACTCAAAAATGCCTTTTTGCCGATCGCTACAACAATTGGATTGCAATTCGGTTCCCTTCTCGGCGGTGCAATCCTCACCGAAACCATTTTCTCCTGGCCGGGAATCGGCTTCTGGATATACGAAGGAATTTTAGCGCGAGACTATCCAGTTGTTCAAGGTGGAGTAGTCTTCGTTTCGATCGCATTTGTGCTAATCAACCTGTTAGTCGATCTCTCCTATGTCTTTTTCGATCCCAGAATCGAGTACGAATGAGCGAAAGGCAAGCAGAGAGAGATATATAAGGGTATTATGGAAGGTATTCATCGCAATTTCTGAACTCAAAACCGAACAATTTGCCAATTTCGACGCCCTCGCCCCTTAAAATATGATTCCTTCAGGACGAGTCTATTTATTATTAATCTTGGGAATAGCGATCGCCTTATTCCTCTCCTCAGTTTACAGCGTGTCAACTGGTATTCTGGGAACGCTACTATTTGATGTCATTGTACTGGGATTGACGATCGTCGATGCAGTTTCGACCTGGACAAGGCGCGTGGAAATCACCCGTCATCCACTGGGACGATTATCGATCGGACGGGATAACCCAATTGCGCTATCAGTAAAAACGGGGAAGCGACCAGCAAAACTGATAATTCGCGACTATTACCCGATCGAATTTGGCGTTTCCACCCCATTGCTGCAAATATCCTTACCCAGAAACAGCAGTCAGGAACTGACCTACACAGTTCATCCGACACACCGAGGCGAGTATTCTTGGGGAGATATTCAAGTTCGACAACTCGGTGTTTTGGGATTAGCTTGGGATGATTGGAAGATTCCCCAAAGTACCAAAGTCGCCGTTTATCCGGATTTAATCGGATTGCGACAATTGTCCATTCGCCTGACTCTACAAAACACAGGTACGATGCGCCAAGCGAGACGGATGGGAATTGGTACGGAATTTGCGGAATTGCGAGAATATCGGATGGGTGACGACCCGCGCTTTGTGGATTGGAAAGCGACAGCCCGCAGATTGGGAGCCACACCAGCAGCATCCCTACAAGTGCGCGTCCTAGAACCGGAACAAGAGCAAACTTTGATTATTTTACTCGATCGCGGACGTTTGATGACGGCGAGAGTGCAGGGTTTAAAACGGTTTGATTGGGGATTGAACGCTACCCTATCCTTGGCGTTAGCTGGTTTGAATAGAGGAGATAAAGTGGGTGTGGGTGTGTTCGATCGCGAAGTGACCACCTGGATACCCCCAGAACGCGGTCAACATCAATTATCTAAGTTAGTCGATCGACTCACACCAATTCAACCAGTACTTCTGGAACCCGACTACGTTGGCGCTGTCACAAAATTGGTGAATCGACAAACTCGTCGCGCATTAGTTGTCCTAATTACAGATATCGTCGATACCACCGCCTCAGCAGAACTTCTGGGTGCATTGGGACGCCTGACACCCCGCTATTTACCCTTTTGCGTTACCTTGCGCGACCCCCAAGTTGACAAGTTGGCGCACACTTCCAGCGCCAATGTCGAAGGTGCTTACAGCCGTGCTGTCGCCTTAGATTTATTATCCCAGCGTCAGGTTGCCTTTGCACAGTTGAAACAAAAAGGCGTTTTGGTACTCGATGCGCCAGCAGATAAAATTAGCGATCGATTGGTAGACCGATATCTGCAACTGAAAGCGCGAAATCAGCTTTAATTAGCTTTCAGCACTTATGAAATATACCCGTCTGAACCATCAAAATTATCTGCGTTTGCTTAGCGTTGGTGATATCATCACTATTGCTCTCCAAATCTATCTCAACAAACTAAAGTCTTACTTCAGTTTATCTTTAATAGCTCATATTTGGTTAATCATTCCTGTTTATGGCTGGGCTAAATTTTTAGCTCTTTCAGCGCTGATATCGCGCTTGGCGTTCGGTGAATTAATTGGCGAAACAGCAGAAAAGTCTCTCTTGGGTAAACAAAAAATAAATCAACGATTGGGAAACTTTTTGTTTGCCAACTTTTTGCTTGTAACGATCGTAATTTCTGTGACTTTTTGCTTATTTTTATTAACTGTTTTGATATTGGTAATTTTTCTGCAAGCAAGTAGCAGATTATTAGAACCATCTGTTCTCGATAAGCTTAATAAAAGCTTAGCTTTTGTGGCAATTATCACCGTATTATTGGTTACATTTGCTATTTTGTTTATTTTTTTATTGCTGATTGGGATAATATATTCGCGTTTTTTTATTGTTGACTTGCCCTTGGCAATCGAAGATAATATGAGCCCCTGTAAAGCGCTCAGTCGCACTTGGAATCTCACGAATGGGTTTGAATTTAGCGTGCAATGGCTCCTGGCGATCGCATTCTTAATCACTTTGCCAATCCAAATAATTGACCAAATTATTATTGAATTTTTCGATTGGTCGTTCAATTATTTTAAATACAATAACTCCTTTTTAGAAACTGGTATTGCGATTGGATTTCTGTTACTAACTAATGCCATAATTATGCCATTTTGGCAAGCCATTAAAGCAGTTTTGTATTACGACATTCGCAATCGTCGAGAAGGTTTGGGTTTGGGATTAAAGGATTCAGATTAATTCGCTCGCTTGCGGTTGCAATAAATTACCAACAGCGCAAAAAGACCGATACCGACAACGTATTTAAACGGTTCTGCAACGAGAGGACTGGGAGAGAAAAAACCCTCAATTGTACCAGCAACAATCAACATCGGTATAATACCGAATACTAGCTGCGCTGCTTGTCCGCCATAGAATTTGAGCGCATCGCCACGCTTAAATTTACCCGGAAATAAAATAGCTCTGCCAATCAGTAAACCTGCACCGCCAGCCAAAAATATAGCAGGTAATTCTAAAGAACCGTGGGGAAATACAAACGCCCAAAAAGGATAAGCCAAATTATTTTGTCCAACTAGAGTAGCAACAGCACCGATATGCAATCCATTAATGAATAAAATATAAACAGTGAATGCACCCGCTGTAATTCCGCCAGCAACAGCTGCAAAAGATACTTGGATATTGTTAATCATAATACTGCTAGAAGCTAAAGGTTCAACTCCCACAATTGAACCCATCCATAATTTATGTTCGTCTCGTACCATAGTAATCATTCTTTCCGGTATCATAATGGAAAGAAACACCGGATCTTGCCAGGTAAACCACCAGGCAATTAACCCACCCAGCAGAAAGAGAGCAGTAGCAGCGGCGATGTAACCGGATGTTTGCTGCACTGTGGCGGGGAAACCCCATCGATAGAATTCCACCAGTGCCTGCCATTCTTGCCGTCGCGAACCCTGGTAAATTAGGTTGTATGCCCTGGATGTGAGAATTTGCAAATCTTGTACTAGGGTATTGCCGACTTGGTGGGTACGCGATCGCGCCAAATCCGCCGATACAGAGCGGTATAAACTGGCTAATTCCTTGATTTGCACCGCTTGTAACGACTTTAATCCTTTTTTCTCCACTTTTTTCAACAAGGCATCGAGACGCTTCCAGTCAGGTTCCCGTCGTGCGATCCATCGTTGAATATTCATAAAATTTCCCCAAGACTATGCCCAGCGTAACTTAAGATAGCGTCAAAACCATAGTCTGAAAGCACAGGAAAATCCATGTCATCAAACTTTAACCCTCCAGATCCGATCCGCCCTCTGAGTGTTGGGAATGTGGTCAGCAGCGCACTCGTGCTGTACCGCTCTCATCTTAAGTTATATGTCGGTCTTGCTTTCAAATCTATATTGTGGTCGATTATTCCTATCTATGGTTGGGCGAAAGCTGCTACGATCAACGCTCAGATTTCACGTCTGGCATTTTGCGAATTAATCGATAAACCAGAAAGCGCATCCAGTGCTGAAGATCGTGTCACTCCCAAGATGTGGAGCTTTTTACTGGCAGGAATTTTAGTCGGGCTGATAATTTTTGGTGTCAATATGGGGATATCCTTAGTGTCAACCATTATAATTTTTATCCCCGCCACACTAATTTTTGCTAGTTCTAGGGATAGTACAGTAGGAAGCCCTATTTTTACTTTGGTACAACTTGTGGTTAATTTGGTTAGTTGGGCTGTACAACTTTGGTTCCAAGCTCGCTTTTTGATTCCGGAATTGCCGCTTGCAGTAGAAAGTAATGTCGATGCGACGGGAACAGTTAGCCGTAGCTGGGAGTTAACTAAAGGTTCGGGGCTCAGAATTCAATTAATACTACTTGTAGCCTATCTAATTACCGCGCCAATCGCACTTATTGCGGCAATTCCTCTGTTTTTTGCGCTCGGTTCTTTGATTTTTCTTGGAGTCCAAAGCAGCAGTGCATCTGCATCTCCTGAAGCAGGCTTAGTATTAATCGGTTCAATCTTGGCATTTATAGTTCTATTGATAGTTGCTGGAGCATTGACAATCCCCTTCTGGCAAACCATCAAAGCTGTGATATACTACGATCTGCGGAGTCGTCGCGAGGGGATGGATTTGCAAATACGCGATCGCAATGTTGAAATGTAAATTTATTGAGCGAGTTTTAAGTCATTGGAAATAATTTAAACTTGCCTAATAACTTAAAACTCAAAACTCAAAACTCCAAACTTTCTATAAGTCATGCGCTTTTTTAATCGAATCACACTCCAAACACCAGAAAGTGTAGAACTGGAATTCACTTTAGCGGGAATTGGCAATCGCGCTTTTGCTCTCTTGCTTGACTATATTGTCTTATTCTTAACCTTGTTTTTGTTCTGGATTACCTGGATTGCATTTTCCATACAGCTGGTAGAAGCGTTCAAAAATATAGAGAAACTGGGAATCTGGCTGTTTGCGATCGCATTCCTGCTCAATTTCCTTATTTACGTAGGTTACTTCGTATTTTTTGAGGTATTTTGGCAAGGACAAACACCCGGAAAACGCTACGCCAAAATTCGCGTAATTCGCGACGACGGTCGTCGAGTAGGCATCCAACAAGCTACATTGAGAGCGTTACTGCGATCGATAGATGATACCTTATTTATAGGAGCATTTTTAATCATTTTGGGAAAACGAGAAAAGCGACTGGGAGACATGGTAGCCGGAACGCTCGTCATTCAAGAAGAATATCTGGTCGCCACAATAAACTTCCCCATCTCCGAACAAGCCAAACAGCTTTCAAAAGAACTACCTCAAATGGCAAATATCTCCAATTTACTACCGGATGACTTTGCCATGATTCGCGAATATTTGCAGCGGCGTAGCGCGATGACAGCCAACGCAAGCGCGGATTTGAGCTTACAAATTGCTCGTCAAGTTAGAAACGTAATTGAGTTAGAAAATTTGCCGGAAGGATTGACCGCAGATTTATTTTTAGAAGCGGTGTATCTCGCATACCAGCAGCAATCATCTACTTATTAAAGTTATACCTTGCCGATGAAAATTTATATCCTAAATATGGTAGGAACATTAAAATGATTAATTGGGGCTTTTAAGTCAGGTGGGCATTGCCCACCCTACTGTTAATGACCCAAAAGTTTATCACGCAAATGCTTGATGCGATCGGGCCACCTAATTGGTATTATTATCATCGAAGTTTAAATTCTGTTTTGGAAGTTCTGAAGATTGCGCGTTTGTTTGTCTTAGATCAATTTCAATCGTTATTTTATCTTTCTCAATTTTTATATTAGCGATTTTTCCTAAAATATCAACAGGTATGGGATTAATCAATTGTTGAGTATATAAATTAGATTTATAACCAGCTTCCTCAAGCCATTCGCAAATATTTCGCCAGTTCTCCACTTTTTCATTACATTTACCGACAAGATTTTTAACATAAGGATACAAAGTAGTACATACTTCGCTTTCAACACCCTTAATACTTTTATGAAGTATTTGAGCTATTTCGGCGGGACTGTAGCCACAAAGCAAGCCCCGCAAATGTAGCTTCTCAACAGATGTCAGGCGTTTTCCCTTAGCCGAAGCTAAGTCTGTATACAGCGTTTCTAAGTCCCAGTGGTTAGCCGCTTCGGTAAATTGTTCATTGTTGGATGGCATAGCAAGGGTTCTTCATAAAATTTTTCCTAGCCAGATCCTAGCTTAAATTGCAGCCTTAACTTAGTAAAGGCTGAGGTTGGCTAGTTTATGATTGGAAAAAAGCAGTTTTTCACGCTCATCCAGCATTTCCCGATGGTGGGAAAATTCCATAAAACTAATACATACTAATCAGAGATTGTCTATGTCAGCGTTTGGATTTGATGGAATTAAAACAGCTTTAAGTCAAGCACTGGAAATGTTACCAGATTGGCAAACATTAAACCCTTTTGATAAAGGGAAAGTTATCGACCAAACTTTCAAATCTATTTTGAAAGATTTAATGCAACAGTTTGGTATGAAACCAGGCATTGATTATGTAGACAATTTAAGAGATAATGAACGCAGTGCAGATTTTGTTGCTTTGTCTAAAGAGGCAGATGATTTAATTATAGGCTTATTAAATGGTAAGATAATTGCTATTACGCAACATAGTCGAGTTAGCAAATTAGGTAATAAATTTACTGTTAAGGCTCATTTTCGTAAAAAATAAGCCTGATTTCTTTTCCCAACAGATACCACCAATTATTGGCAATATAAATATTGCCTTGAGAGCGATCAAATGGAACCATTATACTTTAAAGATGGAAATTACATTTATGAGTGTAAATCTTCTCCCGAAAACAAAGATGGCCCTCTCAATAATAACAGCCTGAGAAGTTGGACAAGAGATGCTAAAAATTTATTGAACCGTCATCGACCTAGTGGATTTCGTTATGTATTTCCTGTTAATCGTGTTGATAGTAGTAATGAAGCTGTCTTAGAAAAGCTAAAAGAAAATTGCCCTAGTGTAGATATACAATATTATGATTGTGATTCAGTAGATAGGCTGATTAGAGCTTTGGAAAAAGTAAATAGCTTACCGGAATTAGTTGCATACATCAAGCAAGCCAGGAAGTAAAAATATGTCGCAAAGTCTTCACTTTCACCGAATTAAGTGCTTTGATGCTAAAGTCATCCAAAGTTTTGATATTGAAACTATTTTGAGAATGCTAAAAGCAGGTCTTGGCCAAGAAAAATCAAACATTGATGAAACCACTTATGACTTATTTTTTGAACCGATAGAAGAAATCACTATCTCTCTAAGCGCTAACGATCCTAAGTTAGAAAAATTATTAGGTACAGGTGCTAAAAATCTTCTACATCCAAACTCCAGATATTACTTGGTTACTGAAGAACTCTCCAAAGTCATTAACGAGATGTCTTGGAAACTGGCTATATCTGAACTTAAAAGCAGCACTCAATCCCAAGAAACCTGTAAAGAATACTTTAAAGATTGCGCTATGTTAAAAATATGGTACAACCAAAAAATACTCATGGTTGAGGCTTCTTAATTTATGCAGAATGCTATAATTATGCGGTGCGTTAGCCCAGCGTAACGCACCCGACTGTTGTTAATGGCCTAAAAGTTTATCGCGCAAATGCTTGATGCGATCGCGCAATTTCGCCGCCTCCTCAAATTCCAACTTTTTCGCCGCTTCCTTCATCTGCGCTTCCAACTGAGAAATCAACTCCGGAACCTCATCTAAAGTAAGTTCATCCGCTTGTTCGTAAGCTTTTTCCAACTCCTGCGAATTCAGACGTCGCGAAACTTCCAGAAAGTCCAAAATAGAGTTTCTGGACTTTTTCACAATAGGCTGAGGTGTAATCCCGTGCATTCGGTTGTATGCTATTTGAATGTTGCGCCGACGTTCCGTTTCGTCAATTGCTTTAATCATGCTATCTGTCAGATTATCTGCATACAAAATAGCTTGACCTTGGACGTGACGCGCCGCACGACCGATCGTTTGAATTAAAGAACGTTCTGCACGCAAAAATCCTTCTTTGTCGGCATCCAAAATCGCCACCAAAGAAACCTCTGGCAAATCCAAACCTTCCCGCAACAAGTTAACTCCAATCAGCACATCAAAACTGCCCGATCGCAAATCTTGCAAAATCTCAATCCGCTCGATCGATTGAATCTCCGAATGTAAATATCTTACCCGAATACCTCGGTCTTGCAAATACTCCGTTAAATCCTCCGCCATCCGTTTGGTTAAAGTTGTAATCAGCACCCGTTCCTGTCGCTTTACCCTATCTTTAATCTCACCCAACAAATCATCAACTTGTCCCTCTGTCGGACGTACAAAAATTTCTGGGTCTACCACACCAGTCGGTCGAATCACTTGTTCCACAACTCGATCTGCCGATATTTCTATTTCCCAGTTACCCGGTGTGGCGGAAACGAATATGCACTGATTGACCTTCGTCCAGAATTCCTCTGCTTTCAAAGGACGATTATCTGCCGCACTGGGAAGGCGAAAACCATGCTCGATCAGCACTTTTTTGCGAGCTTGGTCGCCATTATACATCCCTCGGATTTGCGGAACGGTGACGTGAGATTCATCAATCACCAAAAGCCAATCTTTCGGGAAATAATCAATCAAACATTCTGGCGGTTCTCCCGCATGACGACCTGCCAAATGACGAGAATAATTTTCTACCCCATTGCAATAACCGACTTCCCGCAACATTTCCAAATCGTACCGCGTGCGCTGATCTAACCTTTGCGCTTCCAGCAGTTTACCATCTTTTTGTAATTCTGCCAACCGCTCTTTTAGTTCCTGCTGAATATCATTGCAAGCAGCTTCCAATTTTTCGTCTGGCGTGACAAAGTGACGCGCTGGATAAATATTTATCGCATCCAAACTCTGAATAATTTCTCCCGTTACAGGGTCAACGTAGCGGATAGCATCAATTTCATCTCCAAAGAATTCTACGCGCACAATTCTATCTTCATAAGCGGGGCCAATTTCCAACACATCGCCGCGTAACCGAAACTTTCCTCGACCAATTTCTGTATTGTTGCGGTTGTATTGGACAATAGCTAAATCGCGCAATATTTGCCGCTGATTGACTTCTTTTCCCACTTGCAAAGGAATCGCCGCTTTCAGATATTCCGAGGGAATACCCAATCCGTAAATGCAGCTGATAGAAGCAACTACAATGACATCGCGACGCTCGAACAGCGATCGAGTCGCCGAGTGTCGCAGCATATCAATTTCATCGTTAATTGCCGCTGTTTTTTCGATGTAAGTATCGGTGACTGGCAGATATGCTTCCGGTTGATAGTAATCGTAATAACTGACAAAGTATTCAACGGCATTATTGGGAAAAAACTCCCGCAACTCGTTACACAACTGCGCGGCTAAAGTTTTGTTGTGTGCCAAAACTAAAGTAGGTTTGCCCACTTTTTCAATTACCGCACCAACGGTAAATGTTTTTCCCGTTCCCGTTGCACCTAGCAGAGTTTGGCAGCGATGACCTGCTTGGATGTGTTCGACCAGGCGATCGATCGCTTGCGGTTGGTCGCCCGTCGGCTTAAACGGCGCTTGCAGACTAAATTGCCCCATAACCATTCTTCAAAGATACCTTAATTATGATAACGAAATCTAGAATTAGTCGTTTGATTGCCAACTTCAGGAAGATTTTTTTGTGATTCTAAAACCAACTGGTTTAAATCAAGTTTTACACTGCTTTTGAAAACAAAACCTACTTTTATATGATAACATTTATTCCCCGATTTTACCATCCAGTATGTCTTAGAGCATAGGCCGCTGGGCTCAAGCTACAAGCCCAACAATGTACCTTGTGGGAGAAGCTTAAAGGTAAAAATTGTTAATAAAGTGAATATGTATTGAACAGAACAGTTTACCTTTACAGTTGACTGTTGAAAATCGCATAAAAAGGAGAAACAAAATGAACTTAGAAGAAAGAGCCAAAGCAACCGCTAAAAACATTGAAGGCAAAGCTCAAGAAGCATTGGGAAACGTCACTGGCGATCCCGAAGATCGGGCTGAAGGAAAAATGAAACAAGCTGAATCGGAAGCGCGGCACACCAAAGAAGATATCAAAGACAAGGCCAAGGAAATAGTCGATCGCGCCTAAACCTTTGTCAGGTTAAGGTCTAGGTAACTCAACAGTTGTCTAGACCTTTTGAAATGATTTAACCGACGCACCAATAAAGAGATATTCGGTTAACCAACCATCTGTCGTGTTGCAGGAGATTGACGTGATTTTCATACAGCAAAGCCGCAAAATTTTGACAGCCTTAGTTCTAGTTTTAGTCTTGACAGTGACTACCGCCTGTGGCGGAGTTTCTCAAGCTACTCAAAGACCGCAACTGCCTGTCGCTAGTAGCCAAACTTATACTCAACTAGAACGCGGTAGTACCTCGGCAGGTCAGAAGTTTGGCGATTGGGTAGTTCAAACAGCGAAGGGAATCATCCAGGACGCTTACGTGCGGGATAACAACAAATTGGGTGTTGTAATTTCGCAGCAAGTAAAGCCAAATGAAGTGCAAAATTTAGCGCGATCGCTCCTGCAAGGTTTCCATAAAAACTTCCCCAATCAAGATGTGTCTGTTCTGATGTATGCGCCTGATAAAAAACTGATTTTGACGGCTCGATACGACGAGCAATCGAAACAGATTCAGTATCAATAAACTTGACAGCAAGTGCAATTTTTAGGAAACAGGAGATAAACAAATGCCTAGCAGCGAAGAATACAAACGGCAAATCATGAACGATTTGGCTAGCGGTAACGCCGAATCCATGAATGACGTGCCAGTTGACCCCTCCAGAGAATACGATAACTTTGATGATTTTGCACAGCGTTCTACCGTAGACGAACGTCGTCAAATGTTCGGTCGCAACCTGCATCCCGATCGCATTCCTCCCAGCGAAATGGAACCGGAACTCAAAAGTGCGATCGCCAAAATTCAGCCAAACGAACGCGATGACGTTGCGCGTGAATTCTTCAAGCGCTTGAAGGAACGCGGATTGAACGATCGCCAGCTAGAGCAGCAGTTGGGACTCTCTACCCACCACCCCAGCCGTATGAGCGCTGACGATGTGAGCAAACTGGCTTCCTACACCTATCACTCTCACCCAGACATCTTCCAAGACGTTCTGGCTGAAAAACCCGCCATTATGAAGTTTCTCAGCAATCCCCTCGTTGCAGCTGTTGTCGGTATCATGGCTGCCAAGTGGCTCAGCGGTCGTCGCTCCTAAAAATTATTATTCCCATTGCAAGTTTGTGACAAAGGGATCGATCTGGTACTCCCCAGATCGTTTTTTTCTTTTTTGCGCCCGCAAACACATCCTATCTCGTCATATAATGCAATATAAGTTAATATAATTTAATATATATATTTTTGTTTATATTTGTATGTTAAAGATATCTATACCTATATAATATTTTTTAAATTAAACTCAAAATACAAGCGGAAATCCGAAACAAGGGTTGTCCCCAGTCATTAGCAAAGTCACTAAAAAATCCAGAGGTGTTAGCCATGAGTGTTAGCAGCACTGCCGAAGTGAAGGACACTGCCACCAGCAACGGCACCCGGAGTGAGAAGAGTTCCAAAACTAAAGAGCAAAAAACTATGCCAGCAGATACTGTTGAAGCCAAAGACAGCCAGAATACAACGAACGGATCGCAAGCGCTCGCACTCTCAGTTCCGGAATCTCCAGAGTCCCAATCCCTAGCGCCTTTACCTGGCGATCGTCCGATCGGCACAGCTAACCTTGCCATTAGCGAAACATTCCGCAGCGCAGGCATTCGTCCTGTAGAATCCAGCCACCTGAAAGTTACCGAAACAGTCAACATGGGTGGGATTCGTCCCATTATGTCCAGCGGACTGACAGTGGTCGAGACGATCAACTTTTCTGGTATTCGTCCAGTTACCGCCAGCACCCTCAAAATTAGCGAAACCATTTTAAATTTTGGCGAGCGTCCGGTAGCCTCAAATGATATTGACGCCGGTCAAGATTTGATGGGTTTTCTGGATTAGAAAGATTTAGAAACCCGGTTTCTTCAAGAAACCGGGTTTCTTTGTGTTTGGCTAAAAATTATTATGCTTTCATAGCTCACTTGTCTTGAATCGATATTCGATCCATTATTTTAGTAGCAAAAACATGATTGCCATCGTATTGTGCAATACCCACAACCTCTTTGCTAAATTTGGCTAATTTAGCAAAGAGCAAATCTTTGCTATCACCTGCTATGCTTTGTCGATCGAGCTTATAAAAAGCTTGGTTAGAGAAAGATTGCCTAAAACGCCAGAAACAGCAACACCCGCAGCACTACCTCCAAATAGCGCCGTCCCAAACAGCAAACCACCCAGAACTTCTAGCACCGAAAAAGCTCCTGTCATTTCTTTCGATCGATCTTAACCCTAAAGCTCTGAAGCATACAGGGGTTGACTGCGATCGCATATCTCTGCGGGCAGATAAACAGATTAAATTTATGTTATCTTGAATACAATTTTGTAAATAACAACTAATAAAGTTGTAATAGCTGTTTAAGTATTTACTCACAAAAAACCAAGGAGAAGCAATATGAGCTTGCAAGACAAAGCCAAAGCGATCGCCAAAAATATTGAAGGTAAAGCACAAGAGGTGTTAGGTAATATTACGGACAATCCCAAACACAAAGCCGAAGGCAAAGCCAAGCAAATACAAGCTGAAGCTATGCACACCGTAGAAAACCTCAAAGACAAAGCCAAAAACTTTATTGACAAGATGTAATCTTTTCCAGACTTGGATCTGCCAAGTGCATAAACTACATAATCTTAGGATATTGTGCAAAAAAAATAAGTCAGACAGGAAAAGAAATTCCATGCCTGACTTATTTTTACGGTCAAAAAACCATCTATATTTAGACAGTCACTAATTCAGGAGTCGGACGCTTGCTATTGCGAATACCTTCGATCGCATCAGCGTAATCCTTCGCCTTAAACACCGCCGAACCTGCGACGATCGCATTAGCGCCAACTTCCAAAACCTGCCAGGTATTGCTACCCTTCAAACCGCCATCCACCTCAATCCAAGGATCGAGACCCCGTTCATCGCACATTTGGCGCAGCTTCTGGATTTTCGGCACCACAGCCGGAATGAAACTTTGACCGCCAAAACCGGGGTTAACACTCATAATCAGAATCAAATCGCAAAGTTCCAGCACATACTCAATCAACTCCAAAGGAGTAGAAGGATTGAGTACCACACCCGCCTGCTTACCCAACTCCCTGATTTGTCCCAGAGTCCGGTGCAAATGAGGAGAAGCATTATGCTCGGCGTGAACCGAGATAATATCAGCACCAGCCTTAGCGAATTCCTCCACATACTTCTCAGGTTCCACAATCATCAAGTGGACATCCAGAGGCTTTTTCGTCACCGGGCGAATCGCTTCCACAATCAGCGGACCGATCGTAATGTTCGGGACAAAACGCCCATCCATCACATCAACGTGAATCCAATCTGCCCCAGCAGCATCAACAGCGCGAATCTCATCCCCCAGACGGCTAAAATCCGCTGATAGTATAGAGGGAGCAACAACGATAGGTTTGTGGGATTGGGTTTGGGTCATGGCCTAAGATCTCTCCTGCGTCCTGAGTTGTAAGCATTTTAACAAAAGTTGACACGAGCCCCAATTTAGTTTCATCCCTTTCCGGGGAAAACTTTTGATGAGCGCAGCAGATGCTAAAGAAAAATAAGGCGTGGATTGTTTTGGGTTTGAGCGCAACCTGGCTATGTACCCCAGTAGTAGCCCTCAACAACAACTCATCGGTAGGCGAGTCTGGCATAGATGCCCTACGGCTACACAAATCTCCTCATAATTTGACCGGGCGCAAAATCGCGATCGGTCAAGTAGAAATAGGTCGCCCCGGACAGTTCGGTATCGACAAAACAGGCAGCCAAAATCATACCGTCGTCTCCGTGGCGCGAGTATTTTGGCGAGATACCCCAGCCAAAACAGATACCGACGTAGATCCGCACGCCTTCAGCGTTGCCAGCATGATGATTAGCAGAGCCAAAGCCGTACCGGGAGTGGCACCGGGAGCAAGGCTTTACTCTTCTGCTGTTGGTGCGATGGACAAAAGCGGGCAACCGGAAGAGTGCCTAGCCTCTCAGTACGTAGCCCAGCAAAACGGCGGAGACGTGCGAGCGATTAACTACAGCTTTGGCGAATCCCTAGAACGAGACCCGCGACCGGATGCAGTTTTGGACGGCAACGCCCTACTGACCCAATGTATCGATTGGTCTGCTCGCGTCTACGATGTACTGCATATGGTGGCAGGCAATCAGGGGCGCGGGGGAATACCGATTCCTACGGATAACTTCAACGGCATTAATGTAGCGTTTACCAAGCGCATCAATGGAGTTTTTGCCAAAGTTGACTTTGCCAACATCGGCGATATCGCCGAAGGAATTATCAGTAGGTTAGCAGGTAGAGAGATTAATGTAGGAGGGCGTCGTTCGATCGGATTAGTTGCGCCCGGACATGATGTCACCGTCCTCAACCTAGATGGTACCGTCAGCAAAGTCAGCGGCACCAGTTTGGCAACACCCCACGCTACCGCTACAGTAGCGCTCATCCAGGAATTTGGCGATCGCCAACTCAGTACCCGCCAACCGCATTGGAGCATTGATTCCCGCCGCCACGAAGTCACAAAAGTTGTCTTGCTCAACTCAGCCGATAAACTCAAAGATAAAGGCGAAGGTTTGCAACTCGGTATGAGCAAAACCATTACCGACAAAAGCAACCGCACTTGGCTGGATTCGGATGCCTACAAAAATGATAAAGTTCCCCTAGATCTGCAAATGGGCACCGGTCAGCTCAACGCTTTCCGTGCTGTTCAGCAATTTGCCGGCAGTCAGTGGAAACCATCCGAAACTGCTCCTGCCATAGGTTGGGATTACAACAAAGCGCAAGCTGGCTCCTCTGTTGACTATGTGTTGGACAAACCATTGCAGGAGGGAAGTTTTGCCTCTATCACTCTGGCATGGGACAGAATGGTAGAGCTAAACGATACCAACAAAAACGGTCAGTACGATCTGGAAGAAACTTTTCGCGATCGCGGTTTGAACAACCTCGACCTCTATCTCATACCCGCCGATAGTAACGACTCAGCCGCTAAAATCTGCGCCTCTGTCAGCGAAGTCGATAGCGTCGAACATATATTTTGCCCCGTTCCCAAAACAGGTCGTTACAAAATCCGAGTCCACTATCGCCAACAAGTCAACGAGGTAACTCAGCCTTACGCTATAGCTTGGTGGACTGTACCTCAAAAGTAATCGGTAGCAGGTCAGTATGTAGTTGCGCTGTCTTCGCTCTCATCGCAACTGCGTACTGCCAGCCACTACTACTACCTAGTATCATGAAAGACACAGACCCCTTTGAAAATCCAGACCTCAAGCGCTTAGAGCTATTTATATATTTGACACCAGTCATCGGCTTTTTCCCCGCGCTCTGGACACTATACCGCCGTCAAGGAACGCGGTATCGACAAGCCGTAAGTAGATTGTCCGTGACACTAGCCCTGGGCTGGTTATTGGGGTATATTTTGTTGGGTGCTGGGGCAGATGCTTCGGAATCGATGAAACTGCCCCTGTTATTGATGAATAGCTTGCTTACTTCTAGTTATTTTGTGGTGAGTGTTTGGTTGATGATTCGTTTCTCCCAGCGGCAATCCCTCCGCATACCGATCGTCACTCAAATAGCTGACCGGGTGCTTGGTAAATATTTATCTTAATCCCCAAGTTTGCCAGCTTACAGCTTTTTCCGGTTGCAACTCGTGGAGTGGACTTGAAAATTATTACCCTGATTTTGTACCAAAGCGTAGGAAGAACTGGTATGAGTATTCTGGTTGCAAAATCTCATAAGTAGGAGCGGGTTTGTGCTTGTATACTCAACCTATGAAATGTGTATATTTATACTAATTAAACCCGCCCCTACAGATCTGCGAATTTTTAGTGTGTGAGGAAGCCAGTGCCAACTCGAAAATTTACGGCTCTATTTTCTATGGGACAAAAAACAAGCCCATCACTTATGAGTCAACCTGCCAAAGCAAACCATCTACGTTGGCTCTGGCTTGGGTTTGGTTTGACCGGAATCGCTATGCTGTCGGCAACAGCAGGAGCTCTGCTGGCAGTGTCTCTTTCCACTAAACCCTTGATGCAAGCTCAACTGAGCGCTGAAGAAGCAGCTGTTTTCTCTCAAGGAGACATATCGACGACCAATCTGCGCTTGCCAGAGTTAACTCGACCGGTCAATATTTTAGTTTTGGGAATAAAAGTTCTCAGTTCCGAGATAGGTGAGGCACCCAATCCAGCAAACAATGGATACGACCCGGTAGTCAATTCTTTTGAGGGTCTTTCCGATACAATGCTCCTGCTGCGCTTTAACCCCCAAACCCAAAAATTAATTGTACTTTCTGTTCCCCGCGATACTCGTACTTTAGTTGAGGGATTGGGCGTTACCAAAATTAACGCGGCGAATGCTTCTGGTGGCCCAGCCCTGAGTGCTAGGGCGGTAAGCAATTTACTGGGCGGGATCAGGATCGATCGCTATGTCCGCATCAACGTTCAAGGTGTGGAAAAATTGATCGATGCTTTGGGTGGCGTGACGGTCTTCGTACCCCAGGAAATGAAGTATAAGGACGATACCCAACACCTTTACATCGATTTTAAGCCAGGGAAGCAACACCTCAACGGCCCTCAAGTTCAGAACTTTTTGCGCTTTCGCTACGACAAGCTGGGCGATATCGGTCGGGTACAGCGACAACAAATGGTAATGCGAGCTTTAGTGGAACAAGCGCTCAATCCGGCGACTCTGGGTAAAGTGCCTCAAATTCTTTCGGTGGTTCAATCTCATATCGATACAAACTTAACGGTGGAAGAGTTAGTTGCCTTGGTCGGTTTTGGTGTCAAGACGAATCGATCGAATATCCAAATGTTGATGGTACCGGGTGATTTTAGCGATGCCGCTCAGTTTGAGGCTAGTTACTGGCTACCGAATCGCCGTGGCATTGAGAGGATGGTCAGCCAATATTTGGATAGCGATGACTCAAATAATAAAAAGAATCGTCGCGCTTTTGACCCAAGCGACCTGAGAATAGCAATTCAAGACAGCACCGGCCAACCGGGAGCGGCTGAGGCGATAGCCGATAAACTGAAACAAGCGGGCTATCGCGATGTTTACATTGCCGATGCTTGGGTAGAACCTTTGTCCGAAACACGCATTGTCGCTCAGCAAGGGGACGATGAGGGTGCGAAGGCGATTCACCAATCTCTGGGATTTGGGGAAGTGCGTGTAGAAAGCACTGGCAATCTGCGATCGGATATTACGATTAAGATCGGTAAGGACTGGTTGCAAAAGAAAAATTTATCCAATTAGTCGATCGCTAATTGGGGAATTTCAAATTTCAGATGTTAGATTTTAGATTGAAATAAAATCTAACATCTAAAATTATCCATCAGCCATTCCTGCAAAATTGGATTGACTAATTCTGGCGCTTCATCTTGGGGACAATGCCCTGCGCCTTCAATGGGGATGAACTTTTGCACTTGGGGGAAATTGACTAACTCTTGCCCAAGTGCGATCGGCTCCCAAGGATCTTCTTTCCCCCATAAAATTATCGCCGGACAAGGTAAAACTGGCAAAAGGTCTTCTGGTAGCGGCCCTTGGGAATAGCGCGTAAAAGCGATGAACACATCGACAGCACCTGGATCGAATGCTGGTGCCATGAGCATATCCACCAGTTCGTCTGTAACCGCCTCTGGATTTTTATAAGCTTGCAGGAGTATTTTGCGGACAACTTTTGGCTTTGCCAAGCGATCGAAAAATAGCTCGCCAAACCACTTGACAGCAAGCACTTTCTGTAATATTGGAGCGCTGGAGCGTCTATACCAAGGTAGGGTAGCGCGTTTGCGATCGTGCAGCAGCCGTAGAGAACAGTTGAGCAGGGCAACGCCTTTGGCAATATCTGGATTATCTACAGCAGCCTGCATAGCAGCAATACAGCCAATGGAATTACCGACTAAAAATGCCGGATTGCCTACAACTTCCCGACAGAAATCAGCTATCTGCTGTCCCCACGTTTCAAAGGTATACTCGATTTCAACTCCCGGAGTCGGTTTAGCTGACCCACCAAAGCCAATCAAGTCAATCGCGTATACTCGACAAGTTTTGGCTAAGAAGGGGATGTTCTTGCGCCAGTGCGCCCAAGAAGCTCCGAAGCCGTGTACTAAGATAACTGCTGGGCCTTCGCTTCCTTGCTTTTGATAGCAAATTGGGAAACCCTGCCAAGTCCAAGTGTAGGGGCGAGTATAAGATTCCCCTGTAATAGCGGTTTTGGTAGTAGAAGCAGAGACAGTCATAGCAATTTTAGATTCTGGCTGCTTCCATTGTGACAATTCTTTACAATATTGGAATTTGGTATCGTGCCGCTAGTTACTGGTGTGCAGCTTGCCGGGTATGTCAGAATCAATTTGGTGCAATCTTCTACCGCTTTTGTAAGTGGGGGGTGGTGAAGGTAAATCTATTTTTTGACTTTTGACTTTTAACTTTTGGCTTTCCTAGCCCCTAACCTCTCAAAAAAGTCTTATGGAAAAAAGCGATACTCGCATTGGCAGCTATGCTCCAGATTTTGAACTGCCGGGGATTGATGGTGAGGTTCACCACTTAGCTCGTTATTTGCAAAAATACCGGGCAATCGGTGCGATCTTTATGTGCAATCGCTGCTCTTATGTAGACTTATATTTAAACCGTCTCAAACAAATCCAGACGGATTTTCACGATCGCGGGTTTACTTTGATCGGGATTAACGCCAACAATGCGATCGCAAGTCCGGAAGATAACTTCGAGAATATGAAAAGCTTTGCGGCTAAGCATCAGCTTAACTTCCCCTATCTGCGCGATCCAACTCAGGATGTGGCGCGTTCCTTCGGTGCTCAAATCACGCCGGAAGTTTTCTTATTAGATGGCAACAGCGTTGTGCGTTACAGTGGCAGCATCGACGATAATCCGGAAGCAGTGGAGTTGGTGCAGGTATCCTACTTGCGAAATGCGATCGAGCAGCTCCTCTGTGGCGAAACAGTAACCCCAACCCACACTCAGGCAGTCGGCTGTTCTTTGAAGTGGCAATGATAATAGACACAGAATGTGCTTTCTACTGCTATCTTAAGTTGGAGGCAATTTCAGTTGAGCAAATAGTAATTTCATGGGGATAGCGTACCGGCGGGTTTTGCTGAAGCTGAGCGGTGAAGCCTTAATGGGTAACCTCGGCTATGGGATCGATCCAACAGTGGTTCAGGAAATCGCTGCTGAGGTAGCAGAGGTGGTAGCTAGCGGCGTTCAAATAGCCATTGTTGTGGGTGGCGGAAACATCTTTCGTGGCGTCAAGGGGGCTGCCAGAGGAATGGATCGGGCCACGGCTGACTATATCGGCATGATCGCTACGGTGATGAATGCGATGACGTTGCAGGATGCTCTGGAGCGAATGAGTGTTCCGACTCGCGTACAAACAGCGATCGCGATGCAGGAAGTGGCGGAACCCTATATCCGGCGTCGCGCTATTCGCCACCTGGAAAAAGGACGGGTGGTGATTTTCGGCGCAGGTTCCGGCAATCCTTTCTTTACAACGGATACCACAGCTGCTCTGCGGGCGGCTGAAATCAGCGCTGATGTGATTTTTAAGGCAACTAAGGTAGATGGTATTTACGATTCCGATCCGCATCTGAATCCAGGTGCCAAACGCTACCAAAGCCTGAACTACGGACACGTTTTAACTCAAGATCTGCGGGTAATGGATAGTACCGCGATCGCTCTGTGTAAGGAGAACAACATCCCGATTATGGTTTTTGACCTCACAGTCAGAGGTAACATTCGTCGAGCTGTGATGGGAGAATCTATAGGAACGATTGTGGGAGATATATATGAAGTTAGCTGAAGCTGAAAGTAAAATGCAGAAAGCAGTTGAGTCTACTCAACACGCTTTTAATACCATCCGTACCGGAAGAGCTAACGCATCGCTCCTCGATAAAGTAACGGTGGATTATTATGGTGCCCAAACACCCTTGAAATCTCTGGCGAACATTAATACGCCGGATGCAACTACGATCGCGATTCAACCATACGATCGCAGCATCTTGAATTCGATCGAGAAAGCTATTTCAATGTCGGATATCGGTTTAACTCCTAACAACGATGGTTCGACTATCCGGTTGAATATTCCTCCGCTTACCAGCGATCGTCGTAAAGAATTTGTCAAAGTAGCTGCCAAATATGCTGAAGAAGGTAAGGTATCGGTTCGCAATATTCGTCGCGATGCTGTAGACTCGATTCGCAAGGAGGAAAAAAGCGGCGATATTTCTGAGGATGAAGCTAAAGATCGGCAAGATAAAATTCAAAAGCTTACTGACAAGTACATTAACAAAATCGACGCATTGCTAGCGGAGAAAGAGAAAGATATCACTACTGTCTGAAGCGATCACAGTTCGGCAAAATTACCCCAATGCTGAAGTTAAAGACTGCCATTGGGGATAAAAGCAGTATATGCAGATGAGATAAGCCGTAAAAACTCTGAAATTCAGTACGTAAATAGCCGGAAGTGAGATTAGGATCTGTAATTTAAATATTTTCGCTCGAAGAGATCCTAAGATAGGCCAGTGCGACTAACTCTCAGATACTGGCAGCGATCGGCAAAAGCCAGTTAAACTCCTCTTAAGTTGAGGAACCTTGGAAAGTTGGTCAAAAGCTAACAATAGACTTTACTCAGGAGCAAAATTCAAGGATATGTTTGACTGCATTATTGTCGGTGCTGGCCCAGCAGGCGGAACGGCGGCTTATCATTTGGCTAAGCGGGGGCGCTCTGTATTAGTTCTGGAAAAAGAAAGCTTGCCTCGGTATAAACCTTGCGGTGGAGGTGTATCGCCTGCGATCGCCCAATGGTTTGATTTTGATTTCTCGCCAGCGATTTCCCTGAAAGTAGACACAATTCGCTACACCTGGAAGATGGAAGACCCAGTGGAAGCGAGGCTCACAAACATGGAGCCAATTTGGATGGTGCGGCGGGATATTTTCGACCACTTTCTGGTTCAACAGGCACAGAAGCAGGGGGCCGAACTCCGAGATAATACTGAGGTTACGGGGATTGAATTTAAGAACGATCGCTGGCAAGTCAAGACAGCTAATGGCCCAGTAGAAGGGCGCTATCTGATCGCTGCTGACGGTGCAAAGGGGCCAATGGCTAAGCTGTTGGGTTTCAAGGAGCGCAAACGCAGGCTGGGTGGAGCTTTAGAGGCAGAAACGCCACCTCCCGGCAATCCCGATACCAGAACTTATTTTGAGTTCGGGATGGTGAAAAATGGTTATATTTGGAACTTCCCTAAAGCAGATGGGTATTCGATCGGTGTAGGAACTTTCCAAGGCGGCGAACCGCAAGACTTTAAGAGCATTTTGACTGAATACGGCACAATGTTCGGTGTGGATATGAAAACCAGCAAGCAATACGGACATCCGCTTTGTTTGTGGGATGGGAATCAAAAGCTGCACACCCAAAATGCTGTTTTAGCTGGCGAAGCTGCTTGCGTTGTCGATCCGATGACGGCGGAAGGTATTCGTCCTTCGATTTTTAGCGGAATGAAGGCGGCGGAGGCGATCGATCGAGCTCTCGGTGGCGATTTAAATGCTTTGGAAAAATACACTCAGGTCATTGTCGATGAATGGGGTAGCGATATGGTGTGGGCGCAACGCCTAGCAGGTGTATTCTACAAAATTCCTAAAGTTGGCTACAAAGTGGGCGTAAAACGACCTACCGCTACCCAAACTATGGCGAAAATCCTCTGCGGACAACTGCGTTACAGCGATGTTGTTAACTTCGCTCTCAAACGTCTCAGCAAGAGTATGATTCCCGGTATGGGGGGCTGAAAGTAGTTATGAGTTTTGAGTTTTGAATTAATCGGAACTTACGTATGTGTGACACTTGCTTAAGTTCCGATATAATTCATTTTTTCTTTTTTGAAGTATCGGTTTTAGATTTATTTTTGATAGATTTCTCTAGCGGTTTTTGGATTACAGTATATTTTGATATAAATTTATCCGGCGAATCGATAGGTGAATGAGCGATACCAAGCCGCGTGAATTGTGACCATATTTCCGCAGTTATTAAGTTTAACGCAGCTTCTCGATTGCTGGTAGCGATCGCACCTATAACTTTCTGCCAACCTTCTCGCAATAATTCAATATTTGCATCTTCTACAGAAAACTCTTTTAGCAAAGAAAGTGCTGTGTAAAAATACTCAGCATCAGGTGATATTTTTTTCGATTTTAATCCATAAAATACTAACTTTAACCAAATCGGTAATAATTCCAGCCATTTATTTTGTTCTAGCTGTTTTAATGCTTCTTGTTCCATACTCAGCGCACCCCATACGCAAATAGCAGCTTCAGCAGATCGATCGTCACGCATTTTTAAAGCATTCTTCCATAATTTTTGTGCTTGTTTGTTGAATCGACTTGCCAAAAATTCGTAAGCTTCTTGAACTTGTTCGGGAATAGTTACTTTATAAACTGTTTCTCCTCTTGGTAATCTATCTCCCCGATAAGAAAGAAAATTATGAGAACCACATAAGTGAATTTTGCGATCGACTACTACTTCCTTTGCATGGGAATTTCCCAACCAAAATATCTGCACCGCAGGTAAACCATCTGGTGTTTTAATTCCTAATAATTTTTGCTGGAGTGTAGGGGTAATTTGCCGTTCTTCTTCTTCCGGTTTGCGGGCAATTCCATAACCAATTAAAACGGCAACTCCTTGTTTAGCAATATTTTCCAGTAACTTGATAAATTGATCGTCTATTACTTCCTCACTCACCCAAGGCGAAAAAATCAGTATTTCTTGACGGGCTAATTTCAGAGTATCTAAAAAAGCTGTGCGAATCTGACTGTCTCGCAGCAGAATAACACTACCTGCTTCAACAGTTAACGCAGGTTTATTTGGTTTTGGATTAGTCCTAATTTCCAGAACATTTTCAATTGCTATACGATCGATTTTCTCAATTCTTGCCTCAACTTCTGCATTCCTCGCTTCCATCAGTAGATGGCGTTCGTTGGCAATAGTTTCTTCACTAATAGAGAAAAAATCTTGTAAGGAAAACATTCCTGCTTCTTGCAGGATATCCAAATAATTTGAGGGATATTCTAAAACCTGCTTACCGCGTCTAACTTGCAGGTTGATTTTATCTTCAAGTAAATCGTAGATCGCGAAAATTGAAATAGCTTGCCAGATATTTGTAGGTTCATCTATTATACTTGCTTCGGTAAGTATTTTGCCTTCTTTTGGGTCGTGCAGTCCTAAGCTGGAAGCTTGAATTATTTGCTGAAATTCTTCTATTAGTAAGGAATCAATATCGGGCGATCTATTTTCGATCGCCATAAAATTTTCTAACTCTGGTAAGTCAATGTTGGTTGCTTCTAAAGGAGAAGCGATAAAAAAAAGATTGCTGTTTAATGGGTCAGTTATGGCATAAATTTCTTTAGTTTGTGGAGGTTGAGGAACAGAACCTTGTTCGTAAAATTGTCGTCCTTGGGGAGTAAGTGCGATCGATCCATTAGTTGTCCATGCTAAAGTCTGTAAAGAGCGCAGAGTTCTAGTAGTATTTTGTACGAATACAGGATCGAGTCCCAGTACAGTTGCTAGTTCATCAACGCTTGGCGGCGGTTCGAGTTCAATTCCAGCGCGAAGAATAAACTCTTCGAGTACATTAAATTTACGCGGTTCGCTAATAGTAACTTCCACGGTCACTTGGGAAACGCTATAGCGAAATTGACGCGCCGTTAAAACAGATAAACCTGGACTTTGCTGCTCAATTTTGTCTGCCATTTCTTTTAGATTGGCATCAATTGGTTTAGGGGAGGACGCTAGAAACATTTATTAATCCTTGATAGTTTTGTTAATTACTAGGTTTATCCTTATCGAAGGGTTTTGCTATTTACAACCGCCAGGGATTAAAATCCCTGGCGGGACTAAGGTAATTATCCTAATATTTGAGAAACATCAATTAATCCTCCATGACGACGCAGGATATCGGAAATGTTAGAATACATACTGCCAACTCCCCGTGCATACTGAGTAAATAAGGAATGACAACCGACAACTATTAGCAATTCTTGAGCGCGAGAGAAAGCAACATTTACCCGTTCTAGCTTTTTGGCAAATCCTACATCTCGATTGCTATTATTGCGAACCATGCTAACAATAACTACTGCGCGTTCCATACCTTGAAATCGGTCAACTGTACCAGTTCTAATTTGCAAAGAAGGAAAGCTTTTGGGATTTATTCTTTCTTCAATTAATCTTAATTGAGCCCCATAAAAAGTAATGATGCCTATTTCTTTGCGGGGATTTCCAGCAGCAACTTTGGGAAACCAAGATTCTTCCATTTGCTGACACAAAATTTCGATCGCATCCACTTCTTTAATATTGGTTCTTGACGTTCCTTCTTGTTTTTCGGCAAAACCCTCTTCCAATGGCATTTTTACCCAAATAAGATGGTGATTTTCTTGGATAATTTTACCATTGAGATTGTGTGCGCGTTGCCGATCGGCATCGGGAATTCCACATTGCAAGCGATGTTCGTAAAACTGATTGATTGCACCCATAATAACTGGGTGCATTCGATACTGAATAGTTAACCTACGCTTAATACTCTCGGATGCAGCTTCAAATTGTACTTTAAACAGAGATTCTTCTAAAAATGCCATTTCTTCTCTGGTACTGTCCATTTCTTCGGCAATTTCTTCGATGCTATTTTCATGCAGCATTGGCGGTAATTGTCGATAGTCACCAATTAGGACTAATTTTTTCCCTTTTAAGGCAGGAATTAGTAACTCTGGCGGCGTACATTTACTGACTTCATCAATAATTACTACATCAAAGTTATTAAATTCTCTGACAAAACTATATCCAGCAGCTTGCACGCAAGTAATGCCGATAACGTTGGCATTATCAATATAAGTTCGTCGCAATTCGGTGCGATCTTGTGCGGAGGGATTGCGTAATTTTTGAATCCAATCTTGGACGAGGTTTTCGTAGCGACTGAGATAAGCTTGTTCTTTTTCTAATTCTGTTTGCCAAGCGTCGAATTGCACTTTTACTGTGCGTAAAAAGTCTGGATCGAATAAACCTGTTGAGGGAACTGGTGGTTTTAGTCGAGCGGGTATTGCTTGCCATGCTGACTCCCACCATTTGCGATCGCTAATTAATTGTTCTGAGGGTTTCTGTTGTAGTTGCGCTTCTATTTCGCTAATTTGGTTTTGTAAATCTCTCACTTTATTGTTAGCACTTTCATAAGTTTGTTGTAACTTGGCAAGATGATTATTCAGATTATTTTTGATATTTGATAGTGCAACTAAAGGATCTAGCAAGGAAATCATCTCGGTCAGGTTACTAATACCGCTTTCCCAGTCACTCGCCTGTGCTGATAATGTTGGTAATTCTGCTAAAACAGTTGACATTGAGGTGCTTTGCAGGCATCTTTCTAAGACAGCGCGTAAACTATCTGGCAATTGTGTAAACTGTTTTAATTCGGTTAAAAGCGATCGGCAAAGTCTAGCTTTTATTTCCGCTTGTTGACGCAAATTTTCTAACTGCCTTTGAGACTCGGACATTTGTCTTTTCAGATTGGCTAAATCTTCATTAAATAGCTGACTATATCCGCTTTGCGTGCTAGCATTTCCGACAACTAATCCTACTTTTAAATCTCGATTGAAAGCTTTGACAACGGCAAGTTTAATATCCGGTAATTTCTGTTGCGCTAATTTCAACAATCCCGGAGTGCTAATGCCTATTTGCACTGTTTCACCATTATATGAGATCAAACAACCATGCTGACTCAATAATGCTTTAATAGATCCCAACTGAATATTTTCAATTATTTGTTGCCAAATTCGATCGAATCTGTGAGTTTGAATATTTTGTTGTTCTGTCAACATTTGCTGGTAGTTTCTTTGCAATTGAGCAACATTGGCAGAATACTGCTGGTAAATTTGTACGGCTTTTTGGGTTTCGTTAATTGATGCGATCGCATTCTTGGCTTCCGCCAGTCCCCTACCAGCTTCCGAAACCCAACCAGGAATAGTATCCCGCAACCAAGCAGCTAACCCAAATGCTTCGCGATTACCGGGAGAAATCAAACCCATTCTCTTAGCTAAGTTTACCGCCATTTGCACGTTAGCGATAAATGCTTTGAGATAATTATCATTAGCTGCCGATTTCTGTAACCGCTCTGATAAATTGAATATCTCCTTATCTTCCCAATTGATTATATTAGCAGAATTTAGCACATAAGTCAAGTCTGAAACAAGCGAATTAATCTGAGTTTTCTGTGCTTTAATTTCCGAGATTTGACTGATTATTTCTTTCCCCTCTGCTTTTATCCTTACCAAGCGACTTTGCCAAGTTCTCAAATCCCGTTCGATAGTTTCTTCTGCTTTTAAATAGCTAGCAAACTTTTCTGCCGATGCCAACAAATGACGGAAGAATTCGATATTTTCTTTTCGTTTCAGTAACCGCTTTTCGCAATCTGACGCCGTATTTTTCAGCCAAGTACCAATTACTTGTTCTTCCAAAAATGGTAATCCTTCTTCCTCTACTCTCTCGGCACGTCCCTTTCGCAAAGCACGAATTACCGGACTGTGAATTAATCTGCTAAGTGCGTTATCTACGGCTAAATTTGCTTGAGAAGCAATCAAAGTGCGCCCGCCTCGCAAAGCAATTTGGTAACAAATTTCGGCAATAACTGTTGTTTTTCCCGTACCTGGTGGCCCTTGAATTAGCACCAAATCATCGGCAGCAAGTACCGCTTCTACTGCGGCAATTTGGTCGTCATTCGCAGACGGTAATAATAAATCTTCCGGTTGTAGTTTAATCTGTCTTTGCAGAGGTCTTGCTTTCGCAGCATCAAAGAAAAATTCACCCAAATAAGGATTCTGCGCGTTTCCTTTTTTTAACTCGTCTAATGCTTTTTTCTTCCGTTTAATTTGGCTTAAATCGCCTGCTGCTTCAAAAGACAAAAATCCTTGTGAGGGAATTTGATAATTTCCTTCTATTATTTTCTCGACTATTTCGGCATCTATCCTAATACGGATTAAACTTTTTTCTCGATCGATTTCTTCAATATTACCCAATCTATATTCAATTTGTTCGCCGTTACCATCAGATGCTATTTCCAAAAGCTCAATATCTTCATTGCGTGCTTTGAAGGCTCGTTGCCAAAAATTATCTGTTTTTAAAAAAGTCCCTGAAGAACTATCAATAGTGGCTTTGGCAGCATCAATTTCAAAGGTAATTTTCCGAGTAGCCACACCATAGTTATGATTAATAAAAGGAACGCAAAATTGTCGCTCTTTCGCCATGCGTTCTTCAATATTTAAAAATGTTTGCCAAGCTTTTAACTGTTCTTCTGTTGGTAGATGATCGCCGCAGAAAGGTAATTTTGCTATACTGGATATAACGGATGGCGGTATGCCGATGCGATGTTGGCGATCGCGCAACAACCGAATCGGATAAGGTATGCTAAAAGCATCTACTTTTCCCTTATCTTGCGGTAATAATTTAGCCGATAATACCCGCAAACCGCCATATCCATCTTGACTGACAACTGCTACCAAACTTAAGGTTTTTTCCCTTTCTTGGAGAATAGCAGGTAATTCTATATTATCTCGATCGGTGGCGAGCGTAAGTTCCCATTTCTCTTCGCCTATTTCTTGTCCTTTTCCCCGGCGACGCAGATAAAATAAATGTGGTTCTTGTCCGAGGATTTTATCTAGTAATTCTTCGGCGCGATCGCGTTTTTCGTTAAAATCAAAATACCTGTCTATGGCGGCTTTTCCTTCTACATCGCCAATCAAATTATTAATTCCATTCTCGCCAACAAACCGATAACCAAATTTTTGGCATATCAACTCGTCTGACTCTTCTTCTCTGCTCGTGTAACCTCCTACATTGGAGGTAGCTTTTTGTTTTATTTTAGCTGTAATTTCAATTTCGCGAAATGATTCTGAATCAGCTAAAAATATAAAACCAGATAAATTTGTTCCTGGCAAAATATTATTGGAATTCAATTTAATTTCTAAATTTTGTAAACCGGGCGATAGGTAATTTGGCTCTACGTGCAGCCAAGTAAGATCGGATACAATTTCGCAAGCTGCGCCTATTTGTAATTGCCAAGAACGCTGCACCAAGCGATCGCATTCCACATCCCCAAAATCCAATATTGGCGGAATATCCCAGCTAGCGCCTGACCAGCGAACATTTTCGGCTATTCCGGTCAATCTCACTTGCTCTAATATAGGCAATGTTCCTATTTCAGCGAATAGCGCCACTTCTCCCTTGTCGCCTCCCACCGTGCGTGCGATCGCTAAATTCTCGATCCGCACCCCAGGTACTTTCACGATCAAAGCTGGCTCATCGGCTGTAAAAATAACCGTATTTTCACCATTTCCGCGAATGGCGATCGCTTTTTCAATAGTAAATGGCCCTTTGTACTCACCCGCCGTCAAGTTAATTTCGTAACCATCCCGAATAATTTGCAGCAAATCAGCAATATTGGCAGGATCGGCTGAAAAACTGGGCATAATTACTCCAATTTATAATTATTATCACCATTATAGTCTTAAGATTCTGATGAGTACATTAATTCGGCCATACTTGTGCTAATTTTTCTAATTATACTAGAAACCCGGTTTCTCTAAGAAACCGGGTTTCTGTTATCAATTGCCTATAATTGTTCTGGGTCAATTCCCTTCGATCGCAATCGTTCTATTAAATCTTGATATCGCTAGTTTGCTGTTTCCCGTTGTGCGATCGCATCCTCAGCGCGTTGACGTTCCTCTTCAGCACCTTGGCGTTCCTGTTCCCTCAGTCTATCCTGTAAAATGGAATAATAAAGGAGAGTTATTTAATGAACATATCTACTATTATAATAATGTTATGAGGAAAAAAAAAGCTATGGTAGAAAGCTAAAAATAGCCCAGAAAACCTTACTTTTGATGAATTTGAAATTCTCCTAAGCCAAAATGGATGGGTGTTTAGCCGCCAAAAAGGTAGCCATCGGTTATGGTATTCACCGAAAGGTCAACCTTTACCGATTCAACCCCGCAAGGATGGGAAAGCAAAAGTTTATCAAATTCAGCAATTTTTTGAATATCAAGAGGTAGAAGAATAATGAATTTTAATAACTATAATTTTGATGGATTTACAATTAATTTATATGTTGATGAACAAGGAGATTGGCTAGCGCATTTGCAAGAAATGCCTAATATTTCAGCTTTCGGTGATACTCCTCAACAAGCTTTAGAGGAATTGAGAGAAGCTTGGGAATTGGTGAAAGAAGATTATCAAGAAAAGGGGAAAGAAATTCCGGTTGCACCTGCGCGTAAAAAAGCCTATTCTGTTTGATAATGCGATCGCAATTAGAAACCCGGTTTCTTAGAGAAACCGGGTTTCTATCTTCAGCCTAATAAACTTCATCGCGACAAGTTCTTAGGTATGTTGTTGCGCTTTAGCGCTAAAGCGCAACTACGTACCTTTTATTGATTTACTCTATTACTCAGATCCCCGACTTCTTCAAGAAGTCGGGGATCTAGGGATTTATTCAACTACTCATCCTCAGATTTATTAAGTAGTCGGACAAAAGTAATCGACACTGTATGAACTTTTGTTAAGGCACTTGCAGGAGTGCCTTCGCACAGCGTGCCGTAGGCATATCGTGCATCGGCACAATTA